>DASXAN010000589.1:0-3920 GCA_036406755.1 Gemmataceae bacterium | reverse complement strand
CGGCCTGGACGGCGGGCGGGTGGCCAGCGTCCGGGACATCGCCAGCGAGCACCGCGTCTCGATCGTCACGGCGGCGCGGGCGCTGCGACTGCTCCGCGACCGCGGACTGGTCCGCACCGTCGCCCGGTCCGGGTGCTTTGTCGCCGCGGGGCGGACGGCCGCCGCCGAGCAATGGGCCCTCTGTCAACGGGTCACGTCCGGGACGTGGCAGCGGGCCTCGGCGTCCCTGTTCCGCACCGGCTTCGAGGCGGCCGCCCGCAAGCAGGGGTTCACGTTCCTGCCCGACCTGCTCGCCATCGACGCGGACGCCACCGCGGCCGACCTCCGGCGGCAGGTCGCCGCCGCGGCCGCCGCCGGGGTCGGCGGCGTCTTCTTCCTGCCGTCCCGGGTCAGCGAGGCGGCGCTGAAGCAGGACGAAACCTTCCTGCACGCCTGCCGGGCGGCGAACCTGCCCGTCGTGCTCCTGGAGCGGAACCTGCGGGGCACCGGCCGGCCGCTGGAGCGGGACCTGGTCGCGTCCGATGACGCCGAGGGCGGCCTGCTCTGCACCCGGCACCTGCTGGACATCGGCCGCCGCCGCGTCGCCTTCGTCACCGGCTCGCCGTGCAGCAGCCACGACGACCGCGTGGCCGGCTACCTGCTGGCCATGCACCAGGCCGGGGCGGCCGCCGACTGGCGGCCGGAGGTCCTCGTCCAGCCGGCCGGGCTGTCGGAGGCGCAGACGCACCGCGACCTGGCCGACCGGGTCTTGGACCTCCGGGCGGACGGCGTAATCTGTTACGAGGACTACACGGCGCTGGGGCTGATCCTGGAGCTGTTGGCCCGCGGGGTGCGGGTGCCCGGGGACGTGGCCGTGGCCGGGTTCGACGACCTGCCGATCGGCAGCGCCTTCACCGTCGGGGTGACGACGTACGCCCTGGCCTACGACCGCATCACCCGGCACGCCCTGCGGGTGATGCGGGAGCGGGTCCGCCACCCGGACCGGCGGCCGGTGAAGGTGGTCGTCCCCGGACGGCTGGTCGTCCGCGAGAGCACGGCCGGGGTGCGGAATTGTCCGTAGTCCATGGTCCGCGGTCCGTTGCAACGTGGCGACGGACCACGGGCCACGGGCCACGGACCACGGACAAATCTGATGGGCAGGGAACCGAACACGCCGGCCGACCCGCGGTACGAGCACTGGCGGTGGCGGGTCTTCGCGATCACCTGGCTCGCCTACGCCGGCTTCTACCTGACCCGCAAGTCGTTCGCGGTCGCGAAAATCGGCATCGCCGCCGACCCGGCGGTGAGGATCGACATTGAAGGCATGTCGTGGGTGGACGGGGCCTACGGCACCGCGTACGCCGTCGGCCAGTTCGTCTGGGGCGTCGCGGGAGACCGGGCGGGTCCGCGGCGGGTCGTGCTGGCCGGCATGGTCGGCTCGGTGCTGGCGGCGGTGTTCATGGGCGCGTCGTCACTGACCGTCGTCCTCGGCGTCTTCTTCTGCTTGCAGGGCCTGTTCCAGGCAACCGGCTGGGCCCCGCTGACCAAGAACGTCGGCAACTTCTTCTCCCGCCGCGAGCGGGGGTCGGTGTTCGGCCTGTGGTCCACCAACTACGCCGCCGGCGGGTTGATCGCGTCCGCCTACGCCGGCTATTGGGGCGACCGGCTCGGCTGGCGGTACGCCTTCTTCATCCCGGCGGCGACGCTGCTGGGGATCGCGGTCCTGTTCTGGCTGTTCCAGCGGGACCGCCCCGAGGACGTCGGGCTGCCGCCGATCGAGGCCTACCACCGCGAGCCGGTGGACGTGCCGGAGGAGGGGGCGGGGTGCCCGGCGGAGGCGGGTCGCCCGGCCGAAGACCCGGAGGGGTCGTGGGCGGCCACCTGGGCGGTGGTCACCAACCCGAACGTGCTGGTCCTCGGCCTGGTGTACTTCCTGCTCAAGCCGACGCGCTACCTCATCCTGTTCTGGGGGCCGAAATACGTTGCCGAAAAACTGGGCAGCGGCATGTTCGCGTCGGCGACGCTCAGCGGCCTGTTCGAGGCGGCGGGGGTCCTCAGCACCCTGGCCGCCGGGTTCGTCTCGGACAAGGTGTTCGGCTCCCGCCGGATGCCGGTGTGCGTGATCTGCCTGCTGACCCTGGGAGGTTTCCTCCTGGTCTTCGACCGACTCAAGCCCGACCCGTGGGTGCTCGGGGCGGGGTTCTTCCTGATCGGCTTGCTCCTGTACGGCCCGGATTCGATCGCGGCCGGCGCCGCCGCCGCGGACTTCGGCACCAAGCGGGGCACCTCCACCGCCGCCGGCTGGATCAACGGCTGGGGGTCGGTCGGGGCGGTGTTCGGCATGATGCTCCCCGGCTTCTCCAGCCGGCTCGGCTGGGGCTGGGGCCAAGAGTTCCTGCTGCTGGCCGGCATGGTGCTCCTGGCCGGGCTGATCCTGCTGCCCCGCTGGAACGCCCTGCCCGTGCAGTTTGCCCCCCGTGACTCACGGGGGGCGAAATGAATGCCTGACACACTGCCAACCCAGGTCCGCGTGGTCGTCGTCGGCGGCGGGATCGCCGGCTGTAGCGTCGCCTACCACCTGGCGAAGCTCGGCTGGCGGGATGTGCTGCTCCTGGAGCAGGGCGAGCTGGCCGGCGGCACGACCTGGCACGCGGCCGGCATGGTCGGCCGGCTGCGGACGTCCAGCAGCATGACCCGGATCAACGACGCCAGCGCCCGCCTGTACGCCGCCCTCGAGGCCGAAACCGGCCACCCGACCGGCTGGAAGCAGGTCGGCTCGCTGGTCGTCGCCCGGACCGAAGAGCGGATGGTCCAGCTCCGCCGCACCGCCGGCACGGCCGAGTACCTGGGCGTCGCCATCGAGCTCATCGACGGCCGGGCCGCCCGCGCGAAGTGGCCGCTCATGCGGGCCGACGACCTGCTCGGGGCCGCCTGGCTGCCCGACGACGGCAAGGTCATCCCGAAGGAGACGGCCACCGCCCTGGCCATCGGGGCGCGGCGGCGGGGCGTCACGGTCCGCGAGAACGTCCGCGTCCTCGACATCCTGCACCAGAACCGCCGGGCGACCGGCGTGCGGACGGCCGAGGGCGACGTGGCCGCCGGGTGCGTGGTGATCTGCGGCGGCATGTGGACGCGGCAGCTGGCCCTGCGGTGCGGCGTCAACCTGCCGCTCTACCCGGTCGAGCACCACTACGTCGTCTCCAACCCGATCCCCGGGGCGTTCGACGAGCTGCCCTGCACCCGCGACCCGGACGCCGGCATCTACTTCCGCGGCGAGGGGGACGCCGTGCTGCTCGGGGCGTTCCAGAACGTCACCAAGGCCTGGCTGGTGGACCGGGTGCCGGACGACTTCAAGTTCCAACTGCTCGGCCCGGACTGGGAGCACTTCGCCCCGCCGCTGGCCGAGGGCAAGCACCGCATCCCCGCCCTGGCGGAGTACGGCATCGCCCGGTTCGTCAACGGCCCGGAGAGCTTCACCCCGGACAACGAGTTTCTGCTGGGCGAGTCGGCCGAGCTGCGGGGGCTGTTCGTCGCGGCCGGGTTCAACTCGGCCGGCATCGCCTGCGGCGGCGGGGCCGGCGAGGCGCTGGCCCAGTGGATCGTCGGCGGCGAGCAGCCGTTCGACCTGTGGTCGGTGGATGTCCGCCGGTTCACCCCCGCCCACAACAACCGCGCCTTCCTCCGCGCCCGCGTCACGGAGACGCTCGGCCTGCACTACCAGACGGCCTGGCCGAACCGGGAGGTGGAGACGGGTCGCGGGCTGCGGCGGTCGCCGCTGCACGACCGGCTGGCCGCCCGCGGAGCGTGCTTCGGTCAGAAGGCCGGCTTCGAGCGGCCGCTCTGGTTCGCGGCCCGGGAGGGCGAGGCTCCTGCCGAGCCGAGCCGGGGCGTTGGAGTCCCGGCTTCAGCCGGTCTTCGCGAAGACCGGCTGAAGCCGGGAC
>DASXAN010000588.1:0-2144 GCA_036406755.1 Gemmataceae bacterium | reverse complement strand
GCGTGGCAACCGGCGGCGATCACGGCCCCGAGCAACAGGGCCGGACGGAACGAACGTGGCATTCGGAGCGCTCCGGGTGCGGCGTACGGTGACGGACACGGCCCGGCGGCAGACGGGTTCGCGCGGGGCCGGGGTTGAACGCGGGGCGAATTGGTTTACAAATAAACTTTATGACCCTGGAACGCAAGGTCAATCGCGCCCCGCAGACGCCGCCGGCCAAGCCGGAAGGGCCGGAGTTGGACGCCTGGGTGCTGCTGGTCGCGGCGTACCACCGCATCATCCGCCGGCTGGAGCAGGCGCTCGACGGGCACGGGTTGTCGCTGGCCCAGTTCGAGGTGCTAGCGCACCTGCACTTCGACGGGGCGATCACGCAGAACGAGCTGGCCCAGCGGCTGTTGGTGACCAAGGGCAACGTCTGCGGCCTGTTGGACCGGATGGGGGCGGCCGGGCTGGTCGAGCGGAAGGCGGACCCGGAGGACCGGCGGGCCAACCGGCTGGTGCTGACGCCGCGGGGGACGGCCCTGCTGACCGACGCGCTGCCGCCGCACCTGGCGCTGATCCGGGAAACGATGGGCCAACTGTCGGCGGAGGAGCTACAAACCCTGCACGGCCTGCTGGCCCGGTTGGCCGGCCCGGTCCCGGAGTGCGGCAGCCGGTAGGGAGCCCCCGATGATGGTGCGCCTGCTCCCGTGGCTCGTCTGCCTCGCGGCGTCGGCGGCCCCCGCCCTGACTGCCGCTGAGCCGCGGCCGCCCAACCTCGTCCTCATCGTCACCGACAATCAGGGCGCCTGGACCCTCGGCTGCTACGGCAACCCCGACATCAAGACGCCGACCATCGACGGCCTCGCCAAACAGGGGATGCTGTTCGAGCGGTGCTTCGCCTCCAACCCGGTCTGCTCGCCGACCCGGGCGACGCTGCTCACCGGCCTGATCCCGTCGCAGCACGGCGTCCACAGCTACCTGGCGGCCGGCGAGCCGCAGGTCGGGCCGAACGCGCATTGCGTCATCCGCGAGTTCCGCACGCTGCCGAAGATTCTCTCCGAGTCCGGCTACGTCTGCGGACTCGCCGGCAAGTGGCACCTCGGCGGCAACCTCACCCCGCAGGAAGGGTTCACGGCGTGGGCGACGATGCCGACCGGCCACACGACCACCTTCTACAACGCCGACGTGATCGAGAACGGCCAAATCCGCAAGGAGCCGACGTACCTGACCGACCTCTGGACCGACCGCGGCGTTCAGTTCATCGAGCAGAACAAGGGCCGGCCGTTTTTCCTGTACCTGGCGTACAACGGCCCGTACGGGCTGGGGGCGGACGTGCTCCGGCCGGCCCGCAACCGCCACGCGGCCTACTACGCCGACAAGGACCTGCCGTCGTTCCCTCGCGGGCCGGCCCACCCGTGGCTGCGGAGTAACCGCGACGCCGTCAACAACCTGACGGCGATCCGCCGGTACGCCGCCGAGGTGAGCGGCGTGGACGACGGCGTCGGCCGTATCCTGGCGGCGCTGAAGCGACTCGACCTGGAGAACGACACGCTGGTGGTGTTCACGGCCGACCAGGGGTGGGGCGGCGGGCAGCACGGCATCTGGGGCATGGCCGACCACACCCGGCCGCGGCACGCCTTCGACGAGACGATGCACGTGCCGCTGATCGTCCGCTGGCCGGGCCGGGTGCCCGCCGGCAAGCGGTCCGATCTGCTGGTGCGGAATTACGACCTGTTCCCGACGCTGCTCGACTGCCTGGGCCTGGCCGACAAGGCGCCGCAGACACCGCCGCCGCCGGGCCGTAGCTTCGCGGCCGCGCTGCGGGGCGAGTCGATCCCGTGGGACAATGTCGCCTTCTACGAATTCGAGACGGCGCGGGCGGTCCGCACCGGCGACTGGAAGTACGTCCGCCGGTTCCCGAACGGGCCAGACGAGCTGTACGACCTGGCGCACGACCCGGGCGAGCGGGTGAACCTGGTGAACGACCCGGCCCGGGCGGCGGTGCGGGCCGACCTGGGCAAGCGGCTGGAGGCGTTTTTCGCCCGGTACGCGGACCCGCAGTACGACCTGTGGCGGGGCGGCCGGTCGAAGGCCCCGCGGCTGCGGGATTGATCGGCCCGGCGGCGGACGACGCGATGGCTTTTGGGTTGGAGTCCCGGGGG
>DASXAN010000587.1:0-6472 GCA_036406755.1 Gemmataceae bacterium | reverse complement strand
GAAGACTCCGCGTCGCGGCTAACCGGCGGCCGTGTGGACTTGCCCCCCCCGGCCCCCTATCTTACCTCCCTCTGACACTCGAACGGCCACCCCGACCACCGAGCGCCAATGGAGCCTCTTCACCGATGATTGCAACGACCCTGTCCCGCCTGGGCCGCCTGCTGGCCAGCCCGCTCGCCTGGGCCGCCCTCGCCCTGCCCCTGATCGCCACCGCCGCCTCGGCCAGCGAGGCCGACCTGGCCATTCCGGACCTGCACGCCGGCCGCTTTTTCACGACCCCGGGCGTCCCGGACAGCGGCATCTCCGCCTGGAACCTGCTCTTGTATGGCTCCTTCGTCATCTGCGGCACCCTGGGCATCAGCCTGTACCTGCGGGCGCAGATCCGCGCCCTGCCGGCCCACCGGTCCATGCTCGATGTCGCCGAGATCATCTTCCAGACCTGCAAGACCTACCTGCTTCAGCAGGGCAAATTCCTGCTCATGCTGTTCGCCATCATCGCCGTCGCCATCACCTTCTACCTGCTGTTCCCCGTCCTGTTCGAACCCGGGCACCCGGCCGCGGCGGACGCCGCCAAGCCGGCCATCAACCCGTACCTGACGGTCGTCCTCGTCCTGCTGTTTGCCGTCGTCGGCATGGCCGGGTCGTACTGTGTGGCGTGGTACGGCATCCGCGTCAACACCTGGGCGAACGCCCGCACCGCCTTCGCCTCGCTCCGGGGCGAGCCGTGGGACGTCGTCAACATCCCCCTGCGGGCCGGCATGTCCATCGGCCTGTTCCTGATCTCGCTGGAACTGGTGATGATGGTCATCATCCTCCTGTTCGTCCCGCGGGAGATCGTCGGCATGTGCTTCCTCGGGTTCGCCATCGGCGAGTCGCTCGGGGCCAGCGCCCTGCGCATCGCCGGCGGCATCTTCACCAAGATCGCCGACATCGGCTCGGACCTGATGAAGATCGTCTTCAACGTGAAAGAAGACGACCCCCGCAACCCGGGCGTCATCGCCGACTGCACCGGCGACAACGCCGGCGACTCGGTCGGGCCGACGGCCGACGGGTTCGAGACGTACGGCGTTACCGGCGTCGCCCTGATTGTCTTCATCACCCTGGCCGTGCCGAGCGTGCACATCCAGGCCAAGCTGATCGTCTGGATCTTCGCCATGCGGTTCCTGATGGACTTCATGTCCGGCGTGTCCTACTTCCTCAACCAGGCGATTTCGGAGGCCCAGTACAAGGGCCTGAAGGAGTTCAACTTCGAGGCCCCGCTCACCCGGCTCATCTGGATCGCGTCGATCTTGTGCATCCTCACCTCCTTCGGCATGAGCTACCTGCTCATCAGTGACCTGCAGGTGGGTACCGTCGCCTACAAGAGCCTTTGGTGGCAATTGGCCGCCATCATTAGCTGCGGCACCCTGGCGGCCGTGCTCATCCCCGAGTTCACCAAGGTCTTCACCAGCTCCCACTCCAAGCACGTCCACGAGATCGTCACCGCCACCCGCGAGGGCGGCGCGTCGCTGACCATCCTCAGCGGCATCGTGGCCGGCAACTTCAGCGCCTTCTGGAAGGGCATCCTGATCGCCGGGCTGATGGCCGTGGCGTACTTCGTCAGCACCATGGGTCTGGACCAGATCATGTCGGTGCAGCTCGTCAAGGGCGGGCCGATGGTCGGCGTCGGGTCGATTTTCGCGTTCGGACTGGTGGCGTTCGGCTTCCTGTGCATGGGGCCGGTGAACATCGCCGTGGACAGCTACGGCCCGGTCACGGACAACGCCCAGTCGATCTTCGAGCTGGCCCAGACGGAGAAGATCCCCGGCGTCCGCGAGGAGATCAAGCGGGACTTCGGGTTCGAGCCGGACTTCGAGCGGGGCAAGCACTACCTGGAGTCCAACGACTCGGCCGGGAACACGTTCAAGGCGACGGCCAAGCCGGTGCTGATCGGCACGGCCGTGGTCGGGGCGACGACGATGATCTTCTCGATCATCCTGCTGTTGGGCAAGCACGGCCTGTTGGCCCTGAGCCTGACCGACGCCCCGGTGCTGTTGGGGTTCATCTGCGGCGGGGCGGTCGTGTTCTGGTTCTCCGGGGCGTCCATGCAGGCCGTCACCACCGGCGCCTATCGGGCCGTCGAGTACATCAAGAGGAACATGAAGCTGGACAAGACGGAGGCCGACCTTGAGGACTCCAAGACGGTGGTGCGCATCTGCACGGAGTACGCCCAGAAGGGGATGTGGAACATCTTCATCGCGCTGATGTCGTTCACCCTGGCGTTCGCCTTTTTCGACCCGAACTTCTTCGTCGCCTACCTGATCGCCATCGCCATCTTCGGCCTGTTCCAGGCGATCTACATGGCCAACGCCGGCGGGGCGTGGGACAACGCCAAGAAACTGGTTGAGGTGGACCTGAAGGAGAAGGGGACGTCGCTGCACGCCGCGTCCGTCATCGGCGACACGGTCGGCGACCCGTTCAAGGACACGACGAGCGTGGCCCTGAACCCGATCATCAAGTTCTCGACCCTGTTCGGCCTGTTGGCCGTGGAGATCGCCGTGGCGGTCAAGGAGGGGGCCAAGCTCAGCCACGGCACCGACTACACGGTCTACATCGGCGCCGTGATGCTGGTGGTCGCGCTGTGGTTCGTGTGGCGGTCGTTCTACGCCATGCGGATCCCGCCGAAGGAGGAGACCGGCACGCCGGCCGCCGGACATGCCGGCGCGACCGCCGGGGCCGGCGTCGGGCACTGACCGTCAGGGCCGCTTGCGGCTATGCGAGCCATCGCCCGCATAGCCGCAAGCGGCATCCCCTTGGAACTTCCCCCGTCCCGCCGCCGTCTCACGTTCGGACGAGGGTCGTTCGATGTCATCCTCCCGGCGGATCGTGTTCGGCACCCTGGCGTTGGGCGGCCTGGCGGCCCTGGTCACCGCCGCGGCGGGCCAGAACCCGAACAACCCCAAGGGGATCGACGTCTCCAACATCGGCCAGGGCAACATCTCCCTGGCCAGCTGGCAGCAGATCAAGAACTCCGGCATCTCCTTCGCCGTCTGCAAGGCGACCGAGGGCACCACGTTCAAGGACCCGTCGTTCGACGCCAACTGGGCGAACATGAAGGCGGTCGGGATCGTCCGCGGGGCGTACCACTTCGCCCGCCCGGGGACCAGCCCGAGCATCGCGACGAACGCGGTCAACCAGGCCAATTTCTTCGTCAAGACGGTGCTGCCGAAGCAGGGCGACCTGCAGATGGCCCTCGACCTGGAAGCGACCGGCGGCCTGACGCAGGCCCAGCTGTGGACCTGGGTGCAGGCGTTCTGCGGCCAGGTCCAGTCGCTGACGCACCGCCCGGGCCTCATCTACTGCAGCCCGTCGTTCTGGTCGTCGAACCTGCCGGGCAACGCCACCAACCTGAACTGCGGGCTGTGGATCGCCAACTGGGGCGTCTCCTCGCCGACCATCCCCGCCCCCTGGGCCAGTACGGGGTACGCGTTCTGGCAGTACGCCGACAACGGCACCGTCCCGGGGATCAGCGGGGCCGTGGACCTCGACACGTTCAACGGCAGCATGACGACGCTGTTGAAGTTCACCTTCCCCCGCGAGCCGCTGCAGCGGAAGTGAGCGCATGACCGGGCGACGGGCCAACACGTCACGCCCCGCCTTTCCCTCGTGGGGAAAGCGCTTCACAGCTGCACCCCGGGCTCGCAAAGCCTCACCCGGGGCTTTACCTCAGCGCCCTCCGGGCTGGGGCCTTAGCCCGGAGGGCGCTGAGGTAAAGCCCCGGTCGAGCGCAGCGAGGCCGGGGGCGAATAACAGCCGCCCCGGCATGACCCTGCTCGAGGTCGTCGTCGCCGTCGCCATCATCGGCGTCCTGCTGGGCCTGCTCCTGCCGGCCATCCAGTACGCCCGGCTGGCCGCCGCCCGCGCCCGCTGCCAGAACAACCTCCGCCAGCAGGGACTGGCCGTCCTCGCCTACGACGGCGTCAACGGCGTGCTGCCGCCGGCGGCCGCGTCCGGCCCCTGCCCCGCCCTGGGCCTGCCGGACGGCGTCGGCCACGGCCTGTACGCCTACGTCGCGCCCTACCTGGACGAAGGGTCCCGGGCCGCCCGCTACCGCTGGGACCTGTCGGCCGACGACCCGGGCAACGCCGCCGCCGTGGCCGGCGCCATCGCCGCCCTGCGGTGCCCCCTCCGGGACGACACCGACCCGACCGCCCCCGGCGGCGGCGGGGCCGACTACGGCCCGGTGGACGTGAACGCCTCGATCCTTGACTTGGGTTTGGTCCCGGCCGGCGTGGCCCCGGAGGGGGCGCTCTTGACCAACGCCCGCGGCCGGATGGCCGACATCGCCGACGGGGCTTCGACCACGCTGCTGCTGTCGGAGTCGGGCGGGAGCAACCCGTGGGCGACCCCGGCCACGGAAGTGCCGGCCCGGCTGGCCGTGTCCGGGTTCGTGGGGCCGCACGGGACCGGCATCATCGTGTGCATGGCCGACGGGTCGGTCCGGCCGCTGCGGCCGGGGGCCGACCCGAAGATCCTGGCCGGTCTGGCCACTCGGGCCGGCGGCGAGCCGGTCCCCGGTGCCGGGTATTGACGAAACCGTCAGCCGCAACCACTCCCCCTCCCGCCAGCTGATGGAACTCCCACCCCCCGGCCGCCGTCTTACCTCCCAACGAGGGTCGCTCCGCATGCCTGTCGTCGCATGCTGCGGCTGAGTCAGCTACATTACCTGACAACGAGATAAGCTGTCACAATACATAGTGTGCTTACGCACAGGAAACGGGCGTTCATGACATCTACGCAGCGGGTGCTCCTCGCCTCACTGGCGTTGGGCGGGCTGGCGTTCGCGGTCACCGGCGTGTCCGGCCAGTCGGGGTCGCAGCTGCAGGGCGTCGACGTTTCCGTCTTCCAGGGGTCGATCAACTGGACGACCCTGAGGAACTCCGGCGTCTCCTTCGTCATCATCCGGGCCGGGCACGGGACCGCCACGGCCTCCTCCGTCGACACGAATTTCGCCACCAACTGGGCGAACGCCAAGAACGCCGGGCTCACCCGCGGGGCCTACTGGTTCGTCACGCCGCAGGCGACCCCGAGCCTGTCCCAGGACGCGATCAGCGTCGCCAACCTGTTCGTCAAGACGGTCCAGCCGAAGCAGGGCGACCTGCAACTGTGCCTGGACCTGGAGAACACCGGCGGCCTGAACGCCACCGACCTGCGGACCTGGGTGCAGGCCTTCTGCGGCCAGGTCCAGACGCTGACCCACCGGCCGGCCATCATCTACACCGGCTCGTTCTTCTGGAACGACAACCTCAACAGCTGGACCAACAACATGAACTGCGCGCTCTGGTTGGCCCAGTGGACGACCAACCCCAACCCGAGCTCGATGCCGGCCGCCTGGACCACCTGGACGTTCTGGCAGTACTCGTCCACCGGCACCGGCAGCACGTACGGCATGAGCAGCACGAACGTGGACCTGGACCGGTCCAACGGCGGCGCGTCCCTGCTCCAGCAGCTCACCTTCCCCCGCGACCCGACCCAGCGGAAGTGAAATGACGAATGACGAAATACCCAATGACGAAGGAACCCCGAACCCCGAATGACGAACCGACACCCCGCCGTTCGGCATTCGGGCTTAGGATTTCGGTATTCCTTCGTCATTGGGTGTTTCGTCATTCGTCATTCCGCTCCGCCTTCACCCTGATCGAAGTCGTCGTCGTCATCGCCATCACCGGCGTCCTGCTGGGCCTGCTCCTGCCCGCGATCCAGTACGCCCGGCTCGCCGCCGCCCGCACCCGCTGCCAGAACAACCTCCGCCAGCAGGGGCTGGCCGTGTTCGGCTACGAGGCCGCCCACGGCGCATTGCCGCCGGTGGCCGCGTGCGGCCCGGCCCTGGGCCTGCCCGACGGCGTCAGCCACGGCCTGTACGCCTACGTCCTGCCGCACCTGGACGAGGGGTCCCGGGCGGCCCGCTACCGCTGGGACTTGGCGGCCGGCGACCCGGGCAACGCCGACGCCGTGGCCGGGACGATCGGCCTGCTCCGCTGCCCGTTCGGGACGGACGACCCCGGCGACGGCCCGGGCGGCGGCGCCTCCGACTACGGCCCCGTCCTGGTCAACTCGATGCTGATCGACCTCGGCCTGGTGTTGCCCTCGGTGCCGCCGGTCGGGGCGCTGTTGACCAACGCCCGCGGCCGGATGGCCGACATCGCCGACGGCACCTCGACGACGCTGCTCCTGTCAGAGTCCGGCGGGTGCGGCGGGTGGGCGACGCCGGGCACGGCGGTGCCGGCCCGGATGGCGGTGTCGGGGTTCGGCGGGCCGCACGGGTGCGGGGTGATCGTGTGCATGGCCGACGGGTCGGTGCGGCCACTCAAACCCGGCGCCGACCCGCACGTTCTGGGCGGGCTGGCCACCCGGGCCGGCGGCGAGCCGGTGCCGGGGGATGCGTATTAGGGTTAGCCGCGACGCGGAGGCTTTGCGGAGCGGAGCGCGCCCA
>DASXAN010000586.1:0-2074 GCA_036406755.1 Gemmataceae bacterium | reverse complement strand
CTGGGCAGCGCCAACTCGCTGGTCGAGCTGGCGGATGGTTCGCTGTTGTCCAACGACGGCCGCGTCTCCCGCGACGGCGGCCGCACCTGGACTGATCCCCGTCCGTTCGGCGGTGGCGCCTCAGGGGCCGGCCTGTTGCGGCTGCGGTCCGGGGCGTTGGCCCTCGTGTCCCAGGTCGGGTACGCCGCCGGCAAGCTGTGGCTATCCCGCGACGACGGCAAGTCATGGAGTCTGGCCGGGACGATCCGGACGCCGGGCGGCCCGGTCTACGAGCTCGGCGACACGCTCATCCAACTCCGCTCCGGCCGGCTCCTGTACTGCTGGGACTACAACATGGCCGGCAACCACCCCGGCCTGGAGTACGAGGCGGTCAGCGCCTACGGCACCTGGAAGGGCAAGCGGTACCAGGTCGAGGGCCACGGCCACCTGCCGGAGTTCTTCGCCTCCGGGTTCAGTTGGTCCGACGACGAGGGCAAGACCTGGTCCGTCGCCACGTACCAGAACATGCCGAACGTCCTGATGGGCTGGTTCGACCCGGCGGGCGAGCCGAACGGCCGGGCCGGCATCACCCCATGCGGCGAGGCGAGCATCGTCGAGGCGCGGGACGGCCGCGTGCTACTGTTCGGCCGCTCGACGGTGGGCCGGGTCGTCGCGAGCCAGTCCGCCGACGGCGGCGAGCGGTGGTCAGCCCTGCGGCCGACCCGGCTGGCGGCTTCGAACTCGCCGCCGCGGGTCCGCCGCATCCCAAAGACCGGCGACCTGCTCTGCGTCTGGAACCAGGTGTCGGCCGACGAGATCCGCGGCGGGTTCCGGCGCAGCCGGCTGTCGGCGGCGATCTCGGCGGATGACGGCCGAACGTGGGGGCACCTCAAGACGATCGAGGTCTGTGACGGACTGCCGGCCGCGTCCCGGATCGAGCCGGAGTCCGAGGCCCGCGACGTGCGGGCGCGGCAGGACGTGGGCCGACTGCCGGACGGGTTCGCCTACTACCACTACCCGAACGTCCGGTTCGGCGGGGACAAGGTGTTTCTGCTGTACTCGCGCGGTTATCCCACGATGGGCGTGGCGGAGCAGCTGATTCACCGGCAGGAACAAGTTCTGCGGATTTACCCGCTCGACTGGTTTTACAACTGACTTCCGGAATCGCGTGTGAACCGCTCGAAGATCACCCCGTGCGCGGTTGTCGTCGCGGGGCTGAGTCTCGCACTGACCGCCACGCGGGGCGGGCAGGACTCGCCGTTCGCGCCGCTGGCGCAGGCGTCGCTCGGCCGGATGCTCGACGTTACCTGGGCGAAGGGGCCCGACTTGCCTCAGGGGTTCCAGGACAGCGACGGCGGCATCCTACACGGGACGCTGGTCACCGTCGGCGGATTCTGCGCCGGCCGGCCGGCGGCGGGTAAGGAGGGTAGGTACCCCCGGGGATTTCTCAAGAAGGCGTGGGGGCTGGACCTGAAGAACCCGCGAAACGGTTGGCAGGCCTTGCCCGACTTCCCGGGGGCGGCGCGACAGGAGCTGTTCGGCATCGTATGCGGCGAGCGCCTGTATTGCTGGGGCGGGTTCAGCTATGCGGCCCCGTACTGCTACGGGGACGGCTACCGCCTGTCGAAAGCGGCAGGCGCGTGGACCTGGGAGCGGCTGCCCGACCTGCCGTGGCGAATTTCCTCCGCGGGAATTGGCGTCATCGGCTCCACGATCTACGTCCTGGGCGGCGCCGATTACGACGCGGCGAAGTTCTACACGAATGGCGACCGCCGCGGCCGGGTGGCCCGACTCGGGGCCCGCCTGCTGGCGATCGACACGAGCGACCTGAAGGCCGGCTGGAAGGAGCTGCCGCCGTGCCCGGGCACGCCGCGGTGGCTGCCCGCCGTCGCGGCCGTCGGCGGAAGCCTGTACGTGATCGGCGGCGCCACCGGCAACGACAACCCGGGCGACCCGGCGGACGGCGACCGGTCCGGCTATCACACGGTGGTCGATAACTGGAGGTATGACGCCGCGGCCGGCCGGTGGGACCGCCTCCGCGACACGCCCGTCGCTACCGGGAACTTCCCATCGGGCCGGATCGTCTACGCCGATC
>DASXAN010000585.1:0-3565 GCA_036406755.1 Gemmataceae bacterium | reverse complement strand
CAGGAGCCTCGCCCTCCCGGGCCGGCCGTGCGGCGAAACGAAGTCACTCGACTCGCCCGCACCCACTCCGCCGGCGCGAAACGCCCGTCCGCTGACGCCCGAGTCAGCTTCGCTGCCATTTCCCGCCTTGCGCCCCTCGCTTCACGCATTCTTCGCATCCACGTGTGATGTGCCTCACCAAACCGGGCAACCCGGGGCGGGTATACTGTCGCGCCTGCTCCGCGAACCCGGCCCCACGCACCCGGGAGAACGGAGACCTTCGCCGCGACTGGAACCGGGCGGCCGCCGGCGCCGGGAGGACCGGGCCGGCGCCCGCCCTCACGTTAGAGGAGGTCTCAGATGTTCTCTCCGCGAACCAAGGCCGCCCGCCGGCACGCCGTGCGCCTCCGCCTCGAGGCGCTGGAAAACCGCTGGGTGCCCAGTCATGCCCCGACGGCCTTCCTGGCCACCGACCTGGTGTCCGACCAGCCCGGGGTCGCCCCGATCACCGACCCCAACCTGGTCAACGCCTGGGGCATCGCCCTGAACCCGGGCGGCGTGTTCTGGGTGTCGTCCAACGGCAAGGACCTGAGCACCCTCTACACCGGCGAGATCAACGGCCACCCGCTGGCCAAGTCGTCGCTGGAGGTGGCTATTCCCGGCGGAGCGCCGACCGGCCAGGTGTTCAACCCGTTCGGCCAGACCAACCCGACCGAGTTCCTCGCCACCGACGGCACCCACTCGTCCCCGGCCGCGTTCATCTTCACGTCCGAGTCGGGGATGGTCACGGCCTGGAACCCGACCGTGCCGCCGCCGGCGCCGTCGCATACCGCCGAGCCCGCGTTCACGGCCACGGACGGGGCCATCTACAAGGGCATCGCCATCGCCCACACGTCCGCCGGCGACGTGCTGTATCTCGCCGACTTCCACAACGGCAAGATCGACGTGCTCGATAGCAACTTCCACCCGACCCACCTGTCCGGGTCGTTCACCGACCCGCACCCGCCGGCCGGGTACGCCCCGTTCAACGTCGCCGTCCTGAACGGCCAGCTGTACGTCAGCTACGCCAAGCAGGATTCGGACGCCGAGGACGACGTGGCCGGCCAGGGCCACGGGTTCATCGACGTGTTCAGCCTGACCGGCCAGTTCCAGCAGCGGCTGGTGTCGCGGGGCGACCTGAACTCGCCGTGGGGCATGGTGATCGCCCCGGCCGGGTTCGGCGACTTCGGCGGCGACCTGCTGGTCGGCAACTTCGGCGACGGCCACATACACGCCTACGACCCGACCACCGGGGCGTTCAAGGGGACGCTGAGCGAGTCGCCCGGCCACCCGCTGACGATCGACGGCCTGTGGGGGCTGGTGTTCGGCAACGGCACGACCGTCGGCGGGGCGAATACGCTTTACTACACGGCCGGGCCGGACGGGGAGACGCACGGCCTGTTCGGCAAGATCACGGCCAACCCGGCCGGGACCAACCCGGTGACGGCGACGCTGACGAACGGCACCCTGACCATCACCGGCAGCCGCGACAACGACCGGGTCGAGGTCGAGCTGGGGGGAGGTCACGGCGGCACGCAGGTGGTCGTCAAGGCCGGCGGCCAGACGATCGGCACGTTCCCGCTGGCGTCCGTCGGCACGATCCAGTTCAGCGGCCTGGCCGGCGACGACCGGGTCGAGGTCAGCCGGAAGATCACGGCGACGGCGATCCTGGACGGCGGGGCCGGCAACGACGAGCTGACCGGCGGCGGCGGCAGCAACATCCTGCTGGGCGGGTCGGGCGACGACCGGCTGACCGGCGGGCCGGGCCGGGACATCCTGATCGGCGGCGACGGCAAGGACCGGTTGCGGGCCGACGGCGGCGACGACCTGCTGATCGGCGGCTCGACGGCGTTCGACGGGAACGTGTCGAACCTGCTGGCGATCCTGGGCGAGTGGACGTCGCCGGTGGACTCGTACTCGGTGCGGGTGGACAAGCTGCGGCACGGCACCGGCGGCCTGCCGACGCTGGACGCGACGACGGTCACCGACGACGGGATGGTGGACGACCTGCGGGGCGGGTCGGGGTTGGACTGGTTCTTCGCCGCGGCGAACGACCGGATTCGGGACAAGAATTCGGCGGAGCAGGTGAATTGACGTAAGGCGGTTGATCCGGCGCGACGCCCGTGGCTGGCTGGGGCGGCCACGGGCGTCGTTCGTTTCCGGCGGTATGGGCGAACGAACGACCAAAGCCGGCCGGGTCAGGCCGCCGGCCGGGTCCGGCGGCGCGACAGCCGCAGCGCGACCGCGCCGCCGGCCGCCAGGGCGAATGTGCCCGGCTCCGGCACCGGGGTGATGCCGCTGACCGCGACGTTATCGAACTGATGATAGGGAAACGCCTGCGACCACTGGACCGAGATCACGTCGCCGAAGGCGGGGCCGAACGTGAAACGGGTCATCACCGGCGGCCCGCCGGTGCCCGCCGGGACGGTGAACGACTGGGTCGCCGTCGAATTGTCCGGGCGGGTGCCGGTGAACGACAGGGTGAACGCCGGCCGGCTGCCGGGATACACCTGCCCCAGGTCGATCGCGGTCAGGGCGAACTCGCCTCCGCCGGCGCGGGTCAGCGTGAACGTGTCGGAGGGGTTTTCCGTGGTCACGGCCGCGGAGCCGCTGTAGCTCGGGCTGTTCGTTTCCCAGACGACCAACCGCTGTAGCGCCATGGTGAACCGGTACCCCGACTCGTCGTACGGGGAGGGGATGAAGTCGAAGCCGTTGCCGGCGTGCGTCAGGGCGCCGAAGGTGATGACCACCGGCTGTCCCCGGGCCGGGGTGCCGAAAGCCAGGACGGTGACGAATACGGCCACGGTACGGCAGGCCAGGACGGGTCGCATGGCGCGTCTCGGCGGGTGTGTAAACGGGTCGAACGAAGGTACGTAAATCTAGGTCACGACCGCCGCCGGGTCGACCGGGCGAGGCCGGCCGGCCCGACCGGCGGTCCCCACAACCGGCACAGCCGGAACGACCGGCCTGCCAGACGTGGGGGTGCTCGGGTGCCATGCCCACGCAAAGCCGTGGCAGGTGAACTGACAGAAACCCGGCGAACCGGCGGCGTGAGCCGCCGGGTGACCTTCCGAGCCGCCTTGCGCTTCGTGGGAACCGCGGCGGCTTGCGGGGCCACCCGGCGGCTCACGCCGCCGGTTCGCCGGGTCCATGACCCGCACGACCGGCATATCCCTCCCAACCTGCCTGCGCCCCATGAAGGTTCCGTGTTCCCGGCCGCGACCGGGCCGCAACGGCACGGCACCTGCTCGTCATAATGAGCGCCGCACGATGACGCGTGCGCGGACACTCCACAAACGGATGGCATTCGACGAACGCCCCGGCCGCGGTGGCCGGGGCGCGGTCCCCTAACTCCTCACGGCGGGGAGGTGACTGATGGGCGAGTCGATGCGGTGCCCGTTCTGCGGGTGGATCGGTGCCACGCGGACCGAGTCGATCTGCGAGTACCTGCCGGCCCGGCCCGGCGACCCGGCCGGGCGGGCGCTGGCCAGCCAGACCGAAAGTTTAGATTGGTATTTCTTCGTGTAGGTTTTGTTTGTGGTATTAT
>DASXAN010000584.1:0-2602 GCA_036406755.1 Gemmataceae bacterium | reverse complement strand
CCACGTCGATCTGGAATTCGACGCCGGCCGGCGGGCGGACGACGGCCAGCACGTCACGCAGGACGCGGTGCAGCTGCGCCGCGCTGGGCGATTGCAACTGGAAGTGGAAGCGGTAGTAGCCGTTGAGCCGGAACACCGGGGCTTCGGCCGGGCCGAGCAGGCGGATCGCCGCGTGTGGCTGGGTTTCGTGACGTCGCGCCTCGTTCGTCAGCGCCGCCCGGAACGCCCCGGCCAGCCGCTCGGCGAACAGGGCCGCCGCTTCCTGGTCGAGGGACCGCACGATCAGCCGCACCAGCCGCTGGTACGGGGGGTAGCTGTGCAACCGCCGCTGCTCCATCTCCCGGCCGACGAACTGCTGGTAATCGTGTCCGGCCGCCAGGGCGATGCACGGGTGTTCCGGCGTGTAGGTCTGGATCAGCACCCGCCCGCCCCGCGGCCCACGGCCGGCCCGGCCGGCCACCTGCGAGAGCAGCTGGAACGTCCGCTCCGCCGCCCGGAAGTCCGGCAGGTGCAGCCCCACATCGGCGTTGATGACGCCGACCAGCGTCACGTTCGGGAAGTCCAGCCCCTTGGCAATCATCTGCGTGCCGAGCAGAATGTCGATCCGCTTGTCGCGGAAGGCGTCGAGCACCCGGGCGTGGCTGCCGGGGCGGTCCATCGTGTCGGAGTCCATCCGCTGCACGACGCGGTCCGGGAACTTCTGCGCGATCTCGGCCGCCAGCTTCTCCGTCCCCAGCCCCATGTATCGGATGGTCGCCTTCAGGCACTTCGGGCAGTGCTGGGCCGGGTTGGTCTCGTAGCCGCAGTAGTGACAGAGCAGGGCGTTGCGGCCCTTGTGGTAAGTCAGGGCGAGGTCGCAGTGCTCGCACGCCAGGACGTGGCCGCAGTCGGGGCAGTAGACGTGCGTCGAAAACCCGCGGCGGTTCAGGAGCAGGATCACCTGCCCGCCGGCGTCGAGGGCCTTCCGCATCGCCCGCTCCAGCGTCGGGCTGACGGCGTTGAGCGGCCCGCGGCTCGGGGGCTCGTGGCGGAGGTCCACCAGCTCGACCGGCGGCAGGGGCCGGTCGGCGACCCGCTGCGGCAGCGTCAGCAGCGTGTACCGACCCTCCGCCGCGTTGTGCCAGCTCTCCAGCGACGGCGTCGCCGAGCCCATCAGGATGGGGATGTTCTCCAGCCGTGCCCGCATCACGGCCACGTCCCGGGCGTGGTATCGCGGCGTGCTCTCCTGCTTGAACGTATTCTCGTGCTCCTCGTCGATGACGATCAGGCCCAGCTTGCGCGTCGGGGCGAAGACGGCGCTGCGGGCGCCGACGACGACCTGGACGTGCCCGGCCGCGATCTGCCGCCAGTGGCCGCCGCGCTCGGCGTCGCCGAGGTGGGAGTGCATGACGGCGACATGGCCGCACCGGCCGCGGAACCGTTCGATCGTCTGCGGGGTGAGGCTGATCTCGGGGACGAGGACGATCGCCTCCTTGCCCTGGCGGACGACCTCCTCGATGGCCCGCAGGTAGAGTTCCGTCTTGCCGGAGCCGGTGACGCCGTGCAGGAGGAACGCCTGGAACCCGCCGGCGCGGACGGCTTGCTCGATCGGGGCGTAGGCGCGGAGTTGGTCGGGGTTCAGCTCGATGGGCAGGGCCGCTTGCGGCTTTGCAGTGTCATCGCCCGCATAGCCGCCAGCGGCGTCTGACAACTCCCGCAATCCGTTCGGCAGCCGTTCAACCCGGGCCGTGGACTTGCACGCCAGCCCCTTCGCCACCAGCGCGTCGATGACCGCCAGCCCGGCGGTCGTCTGGCGGGCCAGCTCCCGCCGCTCGACCGCCTGCCCCCGCTGCCGCAGATACTCCAGCACCAGCGTCTGCTTGGCCGTCAACTTCGGCATCGGGTCCGGTGGGTCGGGAGCCAGTTCCACCATCACCGCCTTGCGGACGCCGGCCTGGTCGCGGACGCCGGCCGGCAGGATCGCCTGCAACACCTGGCCCCAACCGCAGATGTAGTAGTCCGCCATCCAGCGGGTCAGGCGGAGCAGGTCGTCGGTGAGCAGCACGTCGGCGTCGGGCACGCCGGTGATCGCCTTGACCGGCCGGCGGGGCGGGTCGGTGCGGAGGCCGACGCAGTAGCCGACGGTGGACTTGTCCCCCCGGCCGAACGGGGCGACGACCCGCTTGCCCACGGCGACGGCGTCCCGTAGGTCGTCGGGCACGGCGTAGGTGTAGGCGGAGTCCAGGGGGCGGTCGAAGACGACGTCGGCGAACAGCCCGGCGGCCGGCGGTTGATCGGCGGGGATCGTGCCAAACAGGTCGGTCATGGTGTTGTAATCGGCCGACGGCGTTGCGCTGTTCATGCTTATACCGTAATGAGATACGTCAGTGGAAGCGATGTCGGTTGCCAGAGCCGGGAAAGTGATTTAGGCCAGCAAACCAGAGCAAATACTGATCTGTAACACAACATTCCTGGGAAGGGCTGTAGCCGTCCGTCCGGACCGGACGCAAGCCGTTCCATTGTAGGGCACGTCCGTCCAGATGTTCGCCGAATTGATCGGCGTCCCGTGCTGTGAGCCGGCCGGCGGGGCGGGTCGGTGCGGAGGCCGACGCAGTAGCCGACG
>DASXAN010000583.1:0-2747 GCA_036406755.1 Gemmataceae bacterium | reverse complement strand
GGGTACGGCTACCGCTACGTCAAGCGGGTCGAGCTCGCCCCGCGGGGGTTCGTCATCCGCCGCACGCTCACCAACACCGGCACCAGGCCGATCGACACCGACCATTACGGCCACCACTTCCTGACCGTGGACGGCGACCCGGTCGGGCCGAACTACGCCCTGCGGTTCCCGTTCCGGCCGCGGGCGACCGACCCGGCCGGGCTGCGCGACATCGCCGCCATCCGCGACGACCGGCTCGTGTTCGTCAAGCCGCTCGTGCAGGGGCAGGTGCAGTCGCAGATCGCGGGGTTCGGCGACAGGGCCGCGGACAACCAAGTGTCCGTCGAACACGCCGCGTCGGGGGTGGTGCTGCGGATCGCCAACGACCGGCCGCTGGCGAAGTTCAACGTCTGGTCGGTGAAGACGACCCTTTGCCCGGAACCGTTCGTACAGATAACAGTCGCGCCGGGCCGCGAGACGGCCTGGGCGACGCGGTACGAGTTCGGGACGAAGTAGCCGCTTGCGGCTTAGCGACCCCCCTCACCCAGAAGCGGCCGCCCCGCATACAATACTCACATCCTGCCCCCGCATACCCCCTCCCGGAGGAGCGCGTCATGCACTCGCCGCTGTGGTTCGTCGTCCCCGTCGCCTTCCTGGCCGCCGCCGCCCTGTCGGCCGCCGACGGCCGGCCCCAGTACCCGGACACCCGCCGCATCGACCACACCGACGACTACCACGGCACGACGGTCGCTGACCCCTACCGCTGGCTGGAGAACGACGTCCGCACCGACCCGGACGTCGCCGCCTGGGTCGCCGCCGAGAACAAGGTGACCGAGGCGTTCCTGAATTCCATCCCCGAGCGGGACGCCATCCGCCGCCGGCTCACCGACCTGTGGAACTACGAGAAATTCTCCGCCCCCTCGAAGGAAGGCGGGCGCTATTTCTTCTCGAAGAACGACGGCCTGCAAAACCAGTTCGTCCTCTACACCGCCGACAATTTGCCCCCGGTCAATGACCGGGGGCTCAATGGTGCGCGGGTCCTGCTCGACCCGAACACCTGGTCGAAGGACGGCACCGTCGCCCTGGCCGGCGTCGCCGTCAGCGATGACGGCACCAAGCTCGCCTACGGCCAGGCCGAGGCCGGCAGCGACTGGAACACCTGGCACGCCCTGGACGTGACCACCGGCCAGCCGCTGCCGGACGAGCTGAAGTGGGTCAAGTTCTCCGCCGCCAGCTGGACCAAGGACGGCAAGGGGTTCTTCTACAGCCGCTTCCCCGCGCCGAAGTCCGGCCAGACGTTCCAGAGCCTCAACCTGAACCAGCGGCTGTACTACCACCGCCTCGGCACGCCGCAGTCGGCCGACGTGCTCGCCTACGCCCCGGCCGACCCGAAGTGGGGCGTCGGCGGCACCGTCACCGAGGACGGCCGGTACCTGATCATCGAGGTCAGCGACGGCACCACCAGCCGCAAGTCCCGGGTCGCCTACAAGGACCTGGAGGAGCCGTTCGGCCTGCCGGTGGACCTGATCGACAACTTCGAGAACAAGTGGTACTTCGTCGGCAACGACGGGCCGGTGTTCGTCTTCCGCACCGAGGCCGACGCCCCCCGCGGCCGGGTGGTCGCCATTTCAATTAGCCCCCGGTCATTGACCGGGGGCAAATTGGAAATGAAGGAAATCATCCCGCAGACGGGCGACACGCTCACCGCCGTCAGCTGGGTCGGCAACCTGCTGGTGTGCACCTACCTGCACGACGCCCACACGCTCATCAAGGTCCACGCCCCGGACGGGCGGTTCGTCCGCGAGGTGAAGCTGCCCGGCATCGGCACCGCCGGCGGGTTCCACGGCAAGCGGACCGACACCGAGACGTTCTACACGTTCATGTCGTTCGCCACCCCGCCGAGCATCTACCACTACGACCTGATCACCGGCGAGAGCACCCTGTGGAAGAAGGCCGGCGCGAAGTGCGACCCGGCCGACTACGAGGTGACCCAGGCGTTCGTCCCGAGCAAGGACGGGACCAAGGTGCCGATCTTCATCACGGCCAAGAAGGGGCTGAAGAAGGACGGCAACAACCCGACCCTGCTGTACGGCTACGGCGGGTTCGACATCTCGCTGACGCCGTCGTTTTCCGTCAGCCGGCTGATGTGGGTGGACATGGGCGGGGTGTACGTGCAGGCGTGCCTCCGCGGCGGCGGGGAGTACGGCGAGGAGTGGCACCGGGCCGGGACCAAGCTGCACAAGCAGAACGTCTTCGACGACTGCATCGCCGTGGCCGAGTGGCTGTGCAAGGAGGGGTACACCAAGCCGGCCAAGCTCTCGCTCCAGGGCGGGTCCAACGGCGGCCTCCTGGTCGGGGCGGTGATGACGCAGCGGCCGGACCTGTTCGGGGCGTGCCTGCCGGCCGTCGGCGTCATGGACATGCTCCGGTTCCAGAAGTTCACCGCCGGCCGGTTCTGGGTGGACGACTACGGTTCGTCCGACAACCCCGAGGAGTTCAAGGCGCTGTACGCCTACTCGCCGTACCACAACCTCAAGCCGGGGACGAAGTACCCGGCGACGCTGGTGACGACCGCCGACCACGACGACCGGGTGGTGCCCGGGCACAGCTTCAAGTTCATCGCCCGGCTCCAGCACTGCCAGGCGGGGCCGGCCCCGGTCGTGGCCCGGATCGAGACGCGGGCCGGGCACGGGGCCGGCAAGCCGACGTCCAAGCAGATCGAGGAGGTGGCCGACCAGATCGCCTTCCTGGTGAAGACGCTGGGCGTC
>DASXAN010000582.1:0-2616 GCA_036406755.1 Gemmataceae bacterium | reverse complement strand
GCCGGCCGAGGAATTCGGCCCCCGGCAGGTCGTCGCCCAGGCGGAAGCCGCCGAGCGCCCCGGCCGCCAGGTCGAACGGGGGCAACGGCTCGTCCGTCTTCGCCCAGTGCCGGGTCGGGTCCTTGCGGCCGCGCGCCGCCGCCGCCGGTTCGTGCCCCTCGTCGGCCCGGGCCGGCGGGGCGTGGTCGGCCGCCATCAGGAGCGGGACGTGCAAGAACTCGGCCAGCCGTTGGGCCTTCGTTTCCATGTCCGCCAGGTCGGGGTTGTGGGCCACGAAGACGCGCCGCTCGGCCGGGTCGTTGACCACCAGGTTGAGCTGGTAGCTGACGAACGTCGTGCCGCCTTCCGAGTATTTCGGCCCGACCAGGCCGGCATTGAGGACCTGCACGGCCACGACGTCCGCCAGCGGCCGGTGGCGGGTCCGGCCGAAGTGCCGGACGGTCAGCTCGCCGGACCGGCGGTCGAACCGGTAGCGCGGCCCGAGGAGGGCGACGCCGAAGAAGGCGAACGGCAGTCCCCAAAAGATAAGGAAAAGCACCGCCCCGGCATCCGCGAGCGTCAGGCGGACGAGCAGGCTTATGACCGAAACCAGTCCCAGGAGAAGGACCGGCCACCCCAGGGCGCAAAACACCCACCCCAGGCCGCGGACGACCGGGCTCGGCAGCAGCCGGAGCACGTCCGGGTCCGGCTGAGAGAGGGTGAACTTGTTATGAGTGCCGCGGAGCTGGACCCGCAGCGGCGAGTGCTCGACCGCCGCCTCGTGCGCCCCACCCGGAACCGTCTGTCGGGCCATCGGCGTGATCCCCACCCCGTTACCGAAGTTTCCACCAGGCGATCAGGACGCCCGCCGCCGCCGCGGCGAGCAGCAGACCCACAACCAGCGCGGCCACGAAGTCCCCCCGCTCGAGGCGGGCGAGCTCGGACCGCGGCAGCCCGGAAATGACGTACGGCCGGCGCCGGCAGCCCGGGTCCGCGACGGCGTGGGTCACTTGCCGGGACGAGGAATCGGCCGAGTCGCCCCCGTCCTTCCCGACACCGTCGAGCAAGCCCAGGACGAACAGCCGGTCGCCCGGGTAAATGCACTCTTCCTTGTACCGGTATTGACTGGGGGTGACCTCGCGGCGGGCGACGGACACGGAGACGTGGCCCGGCGCCCGCGGCTCTAGCGCGCGGGCGGCGGCGACGTCCGTCATGCGGTGCCGCGGCGGGTGGCGGTCCCGGGGCCGCGGGGTTTCGCCGAACCAGATGCCGCGGTCGGTGGGGTACACGTCGGCGCCGGCCGGCCCGACCGCGCAGACGCCGGAGTCGTCTCGCAGCAGGAACGGCCGGGCGCTGGTCCCCTGCTCGATCACCGTCCAGCCGCCCCCCGCGTCGATGGACGCCCGCCGCTCGACCCGGAAGCGATACCAGCAGCAGGAGGTTCCGGTCAGGGTCGAGCGGACGGGCCCTCCGCCGGCCGGCCGTGCCTCCCCCTCCAGGGCCGCATAGCCGGGGCCGGCAGAGGCGATCCGCGCAACGGCCGTCGCCTCGATCATCCGCACGAGCCGCCGCTGTCGGGCGTACCAGTACAGGCACGCGCCCGCGCCTAGGAGCAGGAGCGTGCTGACGGCGAAGGCGGCGACGGCAGCGGCCATGACGGTCCCCCCGACCCCGCCCGTCCGCCGGCGGCAGCGGCCCGGCCCGCCGGTCGCCCCGAAGTTACCAGAAACCGACCGGCCCCGCCACGGGCCGAAAAACAACCGCCCTTGACATGCAACCAAATGGTTGCATAATAGGCCCGTGGACGCCGATATGGACAAGGTGTTCCGGGCGCTGGCCGACCCCGGCCGGCGGCTGCTGCTGGACCGGCTGCACGCCGACAACGGGCAGACCCTCGGCCAGCTGTGCGCCCACCTGGACATGACCCGGCAGGCGGTGGCCAAGCACCTGGCGGTGCTCGAGGAGGCGAACCTGGTGGCCGTCGTCTGGCGGGGCCGCGAGAAGTTCCACTACCTCAACCCGGTGCCGATCCACGAAATCGCGGACCGCTGGATCGGCAAGTTCGAGCGGGGCCGCCTCCGCGTCCTCGCCGAACTCAAACGACAGCTGGAAGGAGAGACCGATGGCTGAGTCGCGGTTCGTCTACGTCACCTACATCCGCACGACGCCCGAGAAACTGTGGCGGGCCCTGCTCGACCCCGAGTTCACCCGCCAGTGGTGGTGCGACACCCACCAGGAGTGCGACTGGAAGCCCGGGGCGGCCTGGCGGCTGATGCGGCCCGACGGCTAGGTGGCCGACAGCGGCGAGTTGGTCGAGATCGAGCCGCACCGCCGGCTGGTGCTGCGGTGGCGGAACGAGTTCCGGCCGGAGCTGCGGGCCGAGGGCTACTCCCGCATGACCTACGAGCTCGAACGCAAAGGCGAGTCGGTCAAGCTGACGGTGATTCACGAGATGGACACGCCGGAGTCGAAGTTCATCGGCGCGGTGTCGGGCGGCTGGCCGCATGTCCTGGCGAGCCTCAAGAGCCTGCTGGAGACCGGCGCGTCGTTGGAGGAGACCCGCCGCTGGCCGGCGGACAACAAGTGTGACCATTAGTGCGTTTTCCGGGGCGGTGGGGCGAGCGGCGGGGTTCATCC
>DASXAN010000581.1:0-2931 GCA_036406755.1 Gemmataceae bacterium | reverse complement strand
TATCGCCGCGTTCTGCGGGCCGGCGGCCTCAGCACCGCCGGCTACTGGCGCGAGGCGCGGCGGCACTTCCGCACCTTCTGCCGCATCACCGGCGCCGCGCGCGGTTAATCAGGACGATCACCCGCTCTTATGGAGATTTTCGATGGCTGGACGATGGTTTCCCCTGGCAATGCGCGTCGCCCCTCCGCTCGACGAGTCGCTGCGTCCTGGCCCGCCGAAGCCGCGCTCCGCGCTGCTCCTCAACCCGTTCTACCCCAAGGACCCGCACGCCAGCTTCGGCAAGCACGTCCTGACGCCGACGCTCGCCCTCACCAGCATCGCCGCATCCACGCCGGCGGCCTGGACCGTCGCCTACTGGGACGAGAACCTGCTGCAAGGCCCGCCGCCGGCCGACCCGTTCCCGCAGGTGGTCGGCATCACCGTCCACCTGACGTTCGCCGGCCGGGCGTTCGCGCTGGCGAAGTGGTACCGCGACCGCGGGGCCAAGGTCGTCCTCGGCGGGCTGCACGTGTTGTCCTGCCCGGACGAGTGCGCCCCGCACGCCGACGCGCTGGCCGTCGGCGAGGGCGTGCAGCTCTGGGCCGACATCCTCCGCGACGTCGAGAACGACTCGCTGCGGCCGGTCTACCGCGGCCGGTACACCAAGCCCTACCGCGACGACCCGGCCCCGCGGCGGGACATCCTGCCCCGCGGCCAGTTCCTGACGACGACGAGCCTGATCGCCACCCGCGGCTGCCACAGCCGGTGCGGCTTCTGCTACCTGTCCACGGACGGCCTGCACATGCCGTATCACATGCGCGACCCGGAGCAGGTGGCGGCCGAGTTCGTCGCCGACCGCCAGCCGTACGGCGTGTTCGTCGACAACAACCTCGGCTCGCGCCCGGACTACCTCCGCCGCCTGTGCCGGACCCTGCGGCCGCTGGAGAAGATCTGGTCGGCGGCCGTGACCATCGACGTGACCGACGACCCGTCGCTGGTCCGGGAGATGGCTCTGGCCGGGTGTACCGGCGTGTTCGTCGGGTTCGAGTCGCTGCACCCGGACAACATCGCCGACAGCCGCAAGAAGAGCCCCCGCCCGGCCGACTACGCCCGCCGCGTCCGCATCCTGCACGACCACGGCATCCAGGTGAACGGGTCGTTCGTGCTCGGCTTCGACCACGACGGCCCCGACGTGTTCCAGCGCACCGCCGAGTGGATCGAAGCCAACCGCCTGGAGTGCGCCACGTTCCACATCCTGACCCCCTACCCCGGCACGCCGCTGTTCCGGCAAATGCGGGACGAGGGCCGGCTGTTGCACACCGACTGGTCGCGCTACGACACGGCCCACGTCGTCTTCCGGCCGAAGCGGATGACGGTACAGCAGCTGGCGGACGGGTACGCGTGGTGTTACCGGCGGCTGTTCTCGCACGCATCAATCTGGCGTCGCCGGCCGGGCGACTGGCGGGCCGTGCCGCCGTACCTGGCGATGGCGTACCTGTACAAGCGGTCGAACTGGCTGTGGCACCTACTGATCCGGACGCGGCTGACGGGGGCAGTGTGGCGGCCGCTGGTGGAGTGGACGCGGCGGCGGCACCTGAAGTTCCGACGGCAGCTGGCAGGACGGCCGGAGGCGGCCCTGCACCCGGCGGCGAGCGTGGTCACGGCGGGGGTGTGAGCGAGGCGGTCAGCGGACTTTGAGGATGTACTTGGGATTGCCGAGCGGGTCTTTTCCCGCGTCCAGGCGGAATGACTTGCCGAATACGGCCGACTTGACCCAGCCGGCGGATTTGCGGACGGCGGCGAAGCCTTTCGAACCCGCTTTGTAGATGTCGAACTCGACCGACGCGCCGCGGGCGTCAACCACCCAGTATTCTTGGACCCCAGCTTCGTGATAGGCCCGCATTTGCCAATCGTAGTCCTTGTCCACCGAGCTGTCGCTGACGACCTCGATGACCATTTCGGGTGCGCCATCGACGGCGGTGTATCCGTGTTCCCGACCGGGGACCAATTGAATTCGCCCGGTGCGCAGGGCCTCGTACGAAATGTACGCCCCATCCGAGACAGCCGACAGATCCGCTGCTTCGCTGTAAATTCGCAACCCGTCGGGGACGTACATCCCGGTCCCGGCTTGCTCGATTAGACCCGTCAGCGCATAACTGATTGCGTTCTTGAGCCGCAGGTGGGAAAAAATCTGTTGCCTGCTCATGTCCGCCCACACCTCTCCGTTGATGAAGCAGACGCGGCCTTCCTCCGGGAACTGATCCGACTCGGCCCAGCGGCGAAACGATGCGAGGTCATTCACCCAGACAGGGATTTGGAGCCTGCCATCCGCATAGACTACGGTCGCCATAGTCGGCCCTCGTGTGGACAGGCATCATCATACCGGGGGCGTGACCCGCGCGGAACGGCGGTTGGCCTTTCCCGCGGCGGTCGGATGTGGCATCATGCCCCGGCACGCCGGGCGGCCCGGCGGTCGGCTCCCACGGACGGGACGTCACATGCCGGCGGGGTGGGCGAAGATCGGCCGGGCGGCCGGCTACGGGGTCGTGCTCGGACTGGCGGCGGCCGTCGCCGTCGAGGCCGGGGCCATCTTCGTCGGCCGCAACTGGCACGCCGTCGTGCCCGGCGTCGCCTACCGCTCCGCCCAGCTCTCCTACGACCAACTCCTCGCCGCCGCCCGCCGGGCCGGCGTCCGCACCGTCGTCAACCTCCGCGGCACCAGCCCCGCCTTCGACTGGTACCTCGGCGAGAGCCGGGCCACCCGCGACGCCGACATCTCCCAGGAAGACGTCACCCTCTCCGCCTACCGCCTGCCGGCCCCGGACGAACTCCGCCGGCTGGTCGAGGTGATCGACCACGCCGAGTGCCCGCTGCTGTTGCACTGCCGGCAGGGCGTGGACCGGACCGGCCTGGCCGCCGCACTCGTGTTGCTGCTCAAGACCGACGCCACGC
>DASXAN010000580.1:0-1868 GCA_036406755.1 Gemmataceae bacterium | reverse complement strand
AATAGGTCGTATGGGACTGATGGGTCCTATAAGACCTATGCCTCGACCCGGCACGCCGGCGCCGCCAGGAACTGCCGCGTCACCTCCGCCACCAACGGGGCGTGCGTGTACTGCGGGTAGTGGCCGCAGCCGGGCAGCTCCACCCGGGCCACGTTCGGCAGCTTCTCCAACAGCGGCCCCTCGCACGCCGCCGTCACGATCGGGTCGCAGTCCCCGCAGACCATCAGCACCGGCTGGCGGATCGCCGGCAGCTTCGGCCGCAGGTCCACCGACAGCACCATCAGCCCCCGCCGGGCCACGGCCGACTTCGGCAGGCAGTCGCTGTTGGCCCGGTGGAACCGGAAGCCGTCCGGCACGTCGTGGAACACCCGCATGTCGGTCGGGTGGTCCAGCAGCGCCCGCAGCGGCAGCGTCCCGAGCGGCCCCCGCCAGTACCGGGCGAACCGGCACAGGATCCGCTCCCAGCGGGCCAGCGGCCGGTACGCGAACCCGCCCTGGAGCACGCCGCGGAGGGTGCGGCCCGGGTGGGCGTGCAGGGCCGCCAGCACGATCGTGGACCCGAACGACGAGCCGAACAGGTGCGCCTGCTTCATCCCGAGGTGGTCGAGCAGGGCGATCAGGTCGGCGACGAGGTGGCGGTGGCGGTAGGCCCCGAGACGGGCGCCGTCCGGGCCGCCGGCCGGCTGGTCGTAGCCGACGCAGGTGAACTCCCGCCGCAGGGCAGCCATCACCGGGATGAACGCCCGGCTCATGTCGGCCAGCCCGTGGATGAAGACGAGCGGCGGCCCGCTACCCCAGACGAAGTACGGCATCCGGTAGCGGCCGGTGTCGCAGACGCCGCGGCGTGCCTCCCGCTCCCACAAGGCCAGCGCCTCGGCGAGCGGCACCGCCGGCGGCGTCTCGACGCGGACGAACTGGTCGGCTTCCGTAGGTCCGGCGAGCCGAGCCGGGCCCGATGCCGGGAGCCGAGCGGCACCTACCCCGGCAGTGCAGGCATCAAGGGTAATGGCGACGGTACTCATGAGTAGAACGCCGCGCTGGCGAAGGAGACGCTCTCGTAGCCGCGGGGGTGCACGTACTGGTCGTAGTGCAGCACCCGGCCGCGGGCCGGCTGGGCGGCCCGCAGCACCGTCCAGGTCGGGGGCAGGCCGCAGATGCGGCGGCAATCGCCCTCGGCCGCGATCAGGCGGAAGTACCCGTCCGGGTCGGCCGCCTCCGCGTGCCGCAGGAGCGCCTCGTCCTGCGACCGGCTCTCGGCCAGGAACGGGGCCTTGACCGGCCCGCGGTCGCCGAACTTCGGGCCGACGTGGGCCAGGTCCCCACTGATAACGTAGCACACCGGCTCGGGGCACTCGGCCTCGGCGAGCCGCAGTGCCTCAACCATGCGGGCGATGTCAGACATCTCCGCAGGGTCCGTGCCGGTTTCGACACAATCCGCGAACGACCCGACCAGTAGCGGCACGATCTTGATCGGCCGCCGCCGGCCGAACAGGTGCTGGAGGAAAACGACCTCCAGCTCGATCGAGTGCTCCGGGACGTGGGCGAGGGGATCGTCGAACAGGCCGTCGCCGTAGTGGGCCACGATCCGGTCCACGTACGCCTGGTCGGTCGCGACGACGCCCAGCGGCGTCTTGAAATCCTGGCGGGTGAGGGTGAACCGGGCCGGGGAGTAGTGTGACGTGCCGACGATGACGAACAGGCCGGCGGTACACTTCTCGGCCAGCTCCTTGTAGCCCCAGGCGTAGGAGACGCCGCCGCGGGCGTAGTCGATGTGCGGGGCGAGCAGGGCGCGGAGCCGTCCCGGGAGGGCGAGGCTCCTGCCGAGCCGTTTGACTCCCGGCTCGGGAGGAGCCTCGCCCTCCCGGGGC
>DASXAN010000579.1:0-8242 GCA_036406755.1 Gemmataceae bacterium | reverse complement strand
GGTTGCCGCCGCCGCCGCCCGGCCGGTTGCCGCCGCCACCGGGCTGGTTGCCACCGCCGGCGCCTGGCCGGCCGGGCAAGCCCGGCTGGTTGCCGCCGCCGCCGGGGCGGTTGCCGCCGCCGGCCGGCCGATTCGGTCGTGACTCCGGAATCAGGCTGGGCCGGGTCGCGGGCCCCTGGGGGCGAGACTCGTTCGGCCGGCTCGGCGGGTTGAATGACGGGGTGGGCGTTCCCCGGGAGCCCTGACGGCCGCCACGACCGTCACCGCCGCTGCCGTCCCGCGGGCCGCCGCGTTGTGCCGGCAAGTCGCCGGTCACCAGTAAGATTGCCGCCACGGGCACGCACAGGAAGAGCCGTCTCATGATGTGCCTCCCTTTACTTGCCCGCGGCCTTGCGGACGAATTTCGCCTCGACGTCGGTCAGAGGCAGCCCGTCGATGTCGCGGTCCACGGAGCGGAAGAGGAAGTTGTTGTCGTCGGCGAACTTCATGCTGTTGGTCGAGGAAGCGATCTGCCCCTCGGGCAGCACGCCGCTCCAGGAGGCGGTCCAGGTATTGCCCTGCCGCTCCCAGTCGCCGCCGCCATAGCCCCCTTGGGAGTCGAAGAACCAGGAGCGGATCACGCCGTCCACCGGGTCCCAGCCGACGTACTGAGTCACCGCCAGGTCCTCGCCCTCCTTGCCCTTGACGACGTAGTCCAGGACCAGGAAGTTCCTGTTGAGCGCCCAACGCCCGCTGAGTTGCACCGCCAACAACGGGTTCTCGCTGGCCCAGTCACCGACGAGCCATTCGAGCTGTTGGAGCGGGCCGGCGGCCGGTTCGGCGGCCGCGGGGGCGTCGGGCAGATCGTGGACGCTGCTCAACAGCCATTGGCCGCCGGCCCTGGTCCAGGTGGACGTGTATCGGCCGGCGTCCGCCGACCCGTCGGGGGAGTCGATTTCGGCCTGGCCGTCCACGATCGCCACCTCCGGCTTCACCAAGCGAAGCGACGTGATCGTGGACTTGAGCTTGCGCCCCTTGAGGTCGGCGAGTGACTGCTTGAGCACCTCGGCGATCTCGGCCTTGCCCTTGTACTGCTTGCCGCTGTCGTCGACAAAGTCGGCGTCGGCCGCGATGAGGGCCAGCACGCCGTCGAGGTTTCCGCTGTTCAGGGCGGCGGTGTACGAATCGACCGCGGCCCGGACTGCACTTGCTTCGTCCGCCGGCGGGGCCTGTCCCAGGGCCAGGGCGAGCCCGGTGACGCCGACCGCCGCCGTCACGATGATGCGTCGCATGCTGACGTCTCCTTCAGAGGGTACGGATGCTCGGACCTTGGCACCCCACATTTCCAGGGACGCTCGGCTCAAACGGCATGACGTGGGCACGGGGCTCCCGGAGGATCGCTGCAACCTGAGTGCCGCAACCAGGACCGGGCGTGGGACAGGACGCTGACCTGTGACAGGGCGATCCAGGCGCAGGCCAATGACACGCCGATCGCGACCGGCGTGATGCTGCCGAGCGTCCGGGACTTCACGTCGTCCGCCCGCCGGCGGACCTGCGCGACCTGGCGTTGGAAGTCGGCGACCGTTTCGCGCATCCTCGCCACGGACTGTTCGATCCGCGACAACTGGGCGCCGGCGGCGGTCGGGTCGGGCTCCTGCGCCGGCTCGCCGAGGAGCCGGCTCAACTCCCACGCCGCCGGCCCCACGTCGGCGAGGCGGCTGTTCATCTCCGTGAGGTCGCTGATGTCGAGGCCGGAGGCGGACAGGAGCGGGAAGCTCCCCACGTCTTCCAGCACGCTGTTGACCACGACGGCGGCCTCCGCGACCGTGTGGAGCGTCTCGTGGGCGTCGCCGATGTCCGGGGCGATCCGCTGGAGGACGGTCCGCCCCAGCACCCGCCCCATCCCGCCGTTGCTCCGCGGCCCCTGGGCGAGTGCCCGCTGTTGCGCCTTGACGGCGTCCAGGCGTTCCGCCGCCCGGTCGAGACTGGCCCGGGCGTGGTCGAGGCCCTGTTCGGCGACCACGAGGGCGGTGTCGACCCGCCCGAACACCCAAACCGCGCGAGCGGTCACGGGCGCCTTGACGACCCAGACGCCGACGCCCGCGGCCAAACTGAGGAGCAGCGCCACAGTGCCCAGCACGGCCGCCAAGCCCCCCAGGGTTCGTCTGAAGGCCGCCATTTTCGTCTCCGATTCACCCGCCCAAGGCGGTCGTGCGGGGACTTGACGTGGACCGGCGAGTGAGCCGGGGGGATTGTCGCCGGCGTGTCGGGCGGGCGGAACTCGAAAAACTACGAGGGCCGCGCTACGCATTGCGCAGCGCCGCAAAGCTCAAGGGTCGAGTTCGAGCACTAGCCAGCGGGCCGGCACGAGCCGTTCCGCCGCCGTCAGGCCCGACCGGTTGCCGCGGATGCGAATGGCCAGATCGGGATCGCGGGTAATGAGGTCGTCCACCCCGCGCTTCATCGGCCGGATCGTCTGACGGGCGTCGTTGACCGTTCAGACATGAGCCTCCCGGCCGAGGCGGTGAGCGGCGCGCGGCACGCCATTCGACAGGCAGTTCGCCCGGACGCTAAGCGCATCAACCTCCGGGCGGCTCACATCTCCCAGGGCGTCGGCGGCGGTGAAACACCACGACGCCCTGACCCCGTCAGGACAGTTCCTGAAGGCTGCGGCGAGGTCACCGGGCGGCGGGTGGTGGGGCAGGCTATCGGTTGCCCGACCGGCTAGAAAAGTCGTCCCGCCTGCCAAGCCGTCGAGCAGGATGAGGGCGCGGAGGTTTGACACTCCGAGGTATGAACTCGTAGCCGCGCGGAATGGCGCCGGAGGCGAATTGCACCTGAACCACCAAGACCGATACGGTGGCTTGGCCGGCGCCGCACTGGCCTCCGCCCGGCCGGCGGGTCAGGGGGTGTAGCCGGAGAGGAACAGCCGTTGGACGAACTGGTTGAGGTCGAGCAGGTCCACGTCCCCGTCCCCCTCGAAGTCGAACGCCGGGTTGTAGGCCTGCTGGCCCACGACGGCGAACAGGGCGGGCACCAGGGGGTTCAGGTCCAACAGGTCCACGTCCCCATCGCCGTCCACGTCACCGAACAGGCGGTGGGTCGTCAGGCCGTAGTTGCCGCCCGGGGTGCCGTCGTTGTTCCCGTCCAGGGCGAGCCCGCCCGGCCCGGTCACCGCGCTGCCGACGACGGTCAGCGTGTAGATGCCGTCGATCAGCGACGGGTTGGCGCCGGCGGCGGTGTTCGCCTCGGCGAATGCCCCGGAGAAGGTGAGCGTCACGACCGTCCGTCCCTGGGCGTCCGTCGTCACGGTCGGCGTCAGGGTCACAGTCCCGGTCGGCCCGGTCGGGCCGGTCCGTGTCAGCTGGAAGGCGGCCGCGGCCCCGCTCGGGAACGTCACCGCCGAGTCGAACGTCACCGTTAACGACCGCACCACCGACCGCTGGGGGCTGCCGTCGGCCACCACCGCCGATGACACCGTCGGCGGCGGCACCGGGTTGACGTCGAAGAAGTTCAGCACGCGGCCCATCACGGCCGTGCGGTTGGCGGCCGTGGTGATCGTCTCGAACGGGAAGCCGAGCATGACGACGTCGCCCCGGCCGCCGGTGCCGGCCGCCTGGATCGCCGCCGACCCGCTGGCCCCATTGGGGTAGGTCATCGCCGTCTGGGCCCCCGCCTGCGGGCTGATCACGTCGGGGAATTCGGCGTCGTAGAACTGCGCGCCGTTGTCGAACGCCAGGCTCAGCCCGGCGAAGATGCCGCCGGCCGAGCCGTTGACGGAATAGGTGCCGGCGTCGTCGGCGACGTAGGTGCCCTTGAGCGTGGTGCGGTAGAACGTCCGACCGTGGTTCTGCGCGTCGAGGTCCCAGCCGATCTCCGAGCCGGAAACGAACAGGTTGCCGCCGCTGGCGATGTACGATTCGACCTTGGCCTGCTCGGTCGCGTCGAACGTGTGGTCGACAGTCGATTCCTCGCCGAGAATCCAGACGACCATCTGGTAGTTATTCAGGTTCACGGCCCCCGAGATGACCGCCTCGTTGCTGGTGCTGTCGAACCGCACGCCGGGCCGGGCCGCCTGGATGGCGGACGCGACCTGGACGGTGTAGTCGCGGGAGTTGCTCTGGCGGGGCCGGACCCGGTCCACCGTGTTGCCGGCGGCGCCGAACGGTTGCTTCGGGTCCTGCGTCCGGTCCAGGCGGTCGAAGCCGTCCACGATGAGCACCTGCTTCGGCCCGCCGTTGGGCAGCGCGGCCAGGACCTCCGAGCCGGGCGACTCGCCGCCGGCGTTGACGGCGACGACCTTGAAGTAGTACGGCGTGTTCGGGTCGTAGCCGGGGAGCGCCGGCCCGGGGAGCGTCACCGACGTGGTCGCGCCGCCGGCGACGGCCGTACCGCCGTCGAAGGCGTAGCCGTCGGTCGAGGCGTAGACGCGGTAGCCGGTGGCGGTGTCGCCGAGGTAGGAGTTCGACGCCGGCGGCACCCAGGAGACGGTGACGCTGCCGGCCGCGTTCGACACGGCCCGCACGCCGGTGACCGGCGCCGGCAGCGCGGTCGCCGGGGTGGCGTTGCCGTCCACGCCCCGGAAGTACTTGATCAGCCCCTGGTAGGTGGCCCGGGCGACGGCGTCGCGGACCCGCGGGTCCCGCATCAGCTCGGCGTCGAGTTGGTTGTCGTGGTAGGCGACCTCGACGATGGTGGCGTCGAACTCGTCGTTGATGTAATGGTTGTTGATCTCGCCGAACTCGATGTCGCTGCGGTCCAGCGTCGTGTTGGTGCCGGCGTTGAACCAGTTGTGCTCGTACAGCCCGGCCTGGGCGACCATGTCGTCGTTGACCTCCTGGCCCAGCGACGACGCCAGCAGGAACTGGTTGGGCGTTTGCGTGGTGATGTCGTTGTTGCCGTTGTACAGGCCGAGCGTGCCCCGGCTGGTGCCGCTGCCGGCGTTGGAGTGGAAGCTGACGAAGACGCGGTCGGAGAGCGCCCCGTCCGCCTCGCGGTTCATGTAGGCGGCGTAGCGGTCCGGGGCCGAGACGTTCGCGTCGGCGTCGTTGCTCAGGGCCCGGTAGGTGCTGGCGGGGATGCCCTGGGAGTGGTCAACCTCCCATTGAATCCAGTACAGGCTGGCCTCGTCCTCGCGGGGCAGGCCGGACACGCCGCCGCCGCGGTCGATGTCGCCCATGCCGTTGCCGAAGCGGATCATGTCGGCGATGACCACGCTGCCGGTGGCGCTGGAGCGGTTGCTGACGTCCACGTAGCCGCTGGTGCCGGCGTCGAAGTAGTAGGTGCCGAGGTAGATCATGCCGTTGCCGACGCGACGGAGGTTGACCTTCACCTCGGTGATGCCGCCGGCGTGGTTGACGCGGAAGAGCTGGTCGGCCGCCCGGTTGCCGCCGGAGGCCGCCCAGGCGTAGACGGGGTAGAAGCCGGCCTGCGGGATGGTGGGCCGGTAGCGGGCGTAGGCCGTCTCCGTCAGCGACGTGTTGGCGAAGCGGTACGGCACGTCGCCGGCGCTGCCGAAGTAGACCGTCGAGGTACTGTTCGACCAGGTGCCGGAGTAGGTCACGCCGGGGTCGTCGTTGTCGAGCACGACCTCGTTGGTCTGGTGGCCGACCGGCCGCAGCGGCACGACCGTGGCCCCGGCCCGGAATAGGTAGTCGGCCAGGAAGGTCATCTGGTCCTGGTTGCCCAGGTCTTCGATCATGTCGTTGGTTTCGGGCCGCTGGAACGTCCAGGCGCCGGTGCCGAGGTTGTCGGCCGTGTACCCGTGGCCGCCCACGAGGTAAACGATCTTGCCCGCCAGGCCGCCCGCCGGCTGGGTGCCGACCGGGACGAGGCCGGGGGCCGTCGGGGTGATTCGGTCTTCGAGCTGCTGGAGCCGCAAGAGGGAGCCGCGCGATTGCCGCTTCATGAGGTGGTTCCGGAAGGCCGATCGAAAGATGACACTTTATACCGAAAGCGACTTGGGAATAGAAGGCGGCGGGATGCCCGGCCGGGGGCGGGCCGTGATTTGCGGCCGCCAGGTTGCGCCGTAAACTGGACCCCGCGGCCGCCGGCCGGGCCGGCGACCGCCCACCCCGGAGGTGCCGTCATGTCCCGCCACGCGGTCGCCGTGTCACTCCTGCTCGCGCTTGCCGCCACCGCCGCCGCCGACCCGAAGCGGGACGCCCTCTGGGCGGCCGTGCGGGCCGGCGACGTCAAGGCCGCCCGCCAGGCCGTCGAGAACGGGGCCGACGTCAACGCCCGCAACGAGTACGGCGTCACCGCCCTGTGGATCGCCGCCGGCAAGGGCAACTTCGACGTCGTCGAGTTCCTCGTCACCAAGGGGGCCGACGTCAACGCCCGGGACGACATCTGGTACCAGACGCCGCTCAGCGCCGCGGTCGGCAGCTCGAAGGCCGAGAGCGTGAAGCTGCTCATCAAGTCGGGGGCGAAGGACGTGGACGCCGCACTCCTGTCGGCGGCCGTCGGCGGCAAGGCGGACCTGGTCAAGGTTGTCCTCGACGAGTCGAAGGTGAGTCGGGACGCGCTGGACGCGGCCCTGGACCTCACGGCCAGCGGGAAGGCGGACGTGAAGGAGGCGCTGGTCAAGGCCGGGGCCAAGCCGCTGCCGCCGGCGGCCGAGGCCGACCGCAAGGCCTGGGCCGGACTGGTCGGCAAGTACGAGAGCGACGGCGGGGCGACGCTGACCGTCAGCGTCAAGGACGCCGGCCTGGTCATCGGCGGGCGGGTCGTGAAGCCGGCCGGCCCGGACACGTTCGTGCCGCTGGGCACCACCGGCACCAGCTACCACGTCGAGCGGAAGGACGGCGAGCTGTCCCGCATCACCATGAAGCGATTCACGGCCGAGTACGGCTTCTACCGGTTCAAGGAGCCGGTCGTGAAGTCGCCCGCAGTGAGCCCCCCGTCAGTGACCGGGGGCAAAGTGGCCCCGCTCAACTGGCCGTCCTTCCGCGGGCCGGATGGCACCGGCGTCGCCGACGGCCAGGACCCGCCGGTCACCTGGGACGGCAAGACCGGCGACGGCATCCGCTGGAAAACCGCCATCCCCGGCCTGGGCCACTCCTGCCCGGTCGTCTGGGGCGACCGGGTGTTCGTCACCACCGCCATCAGCAGCGGCGAGCCGAACCCGAAGGTCCGCGTCGGCAACTACGGCGACGTCGCGTCCGTGGACGACACCAGCAAGCACACCTGGCAGGTCCTCTGCCTCGACCGCGACAGCGGCAAAATCCTCTGGACGAAGACGGCGTACGAGGGGGTGCCGAAGATCAAGCGGCACCTGAAGGGCAGCCAGGCCAACTGCACGCCGGCGACCGACGGCAAGCACGTCGTCGCCTGCTTCGGCCCAGAGGGGCTGTACTGCTACGACTTCGCCGGCAACCTGCTCTGGAAGCGCGACCTGAGCACGCTGGATTCGAGTTTCGCCATCGACCGCGAGTACGAGTGGGGCTTCGGCAACTCGCCGGTCCTCTACGACGGCAAGTGCATCCTCCAGTGCGACCTGAGCCACGACTCGTTCATCGCCGCGTTCGACCTGGCGGACGGGTCGAAGGTGTGGTCCACGCCGCGGGACGAGATCCCGTCGTGGAGTTCCCCGGTCGTCTGGCGGAACGGCGTGCGGACGGAGATCGTCACCAACGCGGCCCAGTACGCCCGTGGGTACGACCCGGCGACGGGGGCGGAGCTGTGGCGGCTGGCGAAGAAGTCGGAGGTGACGATCCCGACGCCGGTGCTGGGCAAGGACCTGGCGTACATCGCCAGCGGCAACCGGCCGATCCAGCCGATCATCGCCGTCCGGCCCGGCGCGACCGGCGACATCTCACTGAAAGAGGACGAGTCAACGAACGCCTCGATCGCCTGGAGCCGGATGCGGGGCGGGCCGTACATGCCGACGCCGATCCTGTACGGCGGGCACCTCTACACCTGCTCCAACTCCGGGGTGGTCGCCTGCTACGACGCGGCGATCGGCAAGGAGGTATACAAGGAGCGGATCGGCGGCGGCAGCTACACGGCGTCGCCGGTGGCGGCCGACGGCCGGCTGTACTTCACGTCGGAGCAGGGGGAGGTGCGGGTGGTGAAGGCCGGGCCGGCGTTCGAGCTGTTGGCCGTCAACCCGATGGGCGACTACGTCCTGGCCACGCCGGCGGTTTCCAACGGGGCGCTGTTCATCCGCAGCCAGAACTACCTCTGGGCCGTCGGCACGAAGTGACGCGGCGAGCGGCGGGGCTTGTCCCCGCCGTCTTAGCTTGTCTCTGAGATTTGAAGA
>DASXAN010000578.1:0-2027 GCA_036406755.1 Gemmataceae bacterium | reverse complement strand
CTCCGCAGACTCCGCGTCGCGGCTAACCGGGACTACTTCACTTCAACGCATACCGGCGGCATCAACCACACCCGCTCGCCCTGGAGTCGCAGTAGCGCCCGCGCCGTCCGCAGTTTCGCCGCCAGCCCCGGCACGTCCGGCACCCCGGCCAACGGGTCGAGCTTCATCGCCGGCCCCTTCGTCTCCGTGGACGAGTCGGCCAGCTTCTCCAGGATCGACTTCGGCCGCGGCAGGATCAGCAGCTCCGTCTCGGTGTCCTCCTGCCCGGCCAGCTTCTTCGCCGCCGCCACCGCGTCGGCCAGCGTGCCGAGCTCGTCCACCAGGCCGTTCGCCTTCGCCTGCCGGCCGGTCCACACCCGCCCGCCGGCCAGCTTCAGCAGCTTCTCCTTGTCCATCTCGACCCCGGCCTTCTTCCGGCCGGCGATCGTCTTGTCGAGGAATTGGTCGTACACGTCCTGCATCAGGCCGGTCATCACCCGCCGCTCCGAGTCCGTCCAGGGCTTTTCGGACGACTCCAGCCCGGAGTTCGCCCCCCGGCTGATGACGTCCGTCTTCATCCCCAGCCAGTTGAACAGCCCGCCGGTGACGATCTTGCCGCCGACCACGCCGATCGACCCGGTCAGCGTCCCGGGCTCGGCGTAGATCTTCTGGGCGGCCATCGAGATGTAGTACCCGCCGCTGGCGGCCACGTCGCCCATGCTGGCCACCACCGGCTTCTTGCACTCGGACAGCGCCTTCCAGATCAGGTCGCTGGCCAGGGCCGACCCGCCGGGGCTGTCCACCCGCAGCACGATCGCCTTGACCGTCTCGTCCCGGTCCGCCTCGCGGATCGCCTCGATCGTCGTCGTCGAGCCGACCACCGACTCGCCGCCGAGCGGGTTGATCGTCCCTCGGCCGGTGACGATCTCGCCGACGGCGTACACCACGGCCACCTTCGGCTTCTTCGACACCTTCGGCTTCGGCGGGGCCAGCAGCTTGAAGATGGCGAACGGGTTGGATAGGTCCACTTCCTCCGGCTTGTCCCGGGCGTAGTTGCGGACCACGTGGGCGTCCTCGGCCCTGGTCGCCTCCTTCGCCTGCTTCTCGAACTCCTCCTCGTAGGCGATCTGGTCGACCAGCCCCATCTCCTTCGCCCGCTTCGCGGAGAACGCGCCCTCGTCAATCCACTTCTTCACCTGCTCGGCGGTCCAGTTCTTCTCCGGCCGCGACTTCACGACCGCCTCGACCAGGCTCTTCTCGAAGAAGTCGTCGATGACGGTTTCGAGCTGCTTGCGGAACTGCGGCGACATGCTCGACCGGGTGTACGGCTCGGCCGCCCCCTTGTACTCGCCCATCTGCAGGAAGTCGGCCTGGAGGTGGACCTTCTCGAAGAAGTCCTTGTAGAAGGTGATCTCGGCCCGGATGCCGTGGAGCATGACCTCGCCGCCCTCGGGCATGCCGACCTTGTCGCACGCCAGCGCGGCGAGCAGGCTCTTGGCGTCGGCCGATTCGAGGAAGGCGTACACCGGCTTGCCGGCGGCCCGCACGTCGGCGACGGCCCGGCGGAGCTCGTCCACCTTGCCCCAGCCGATTTGCAAGTCGTTGAGCACCAGCAGCACGGACTTGACGTTGGCGTCCGTCTTGGCCTTGGCCAGCCGGTCGAGCTTGGTCTTGAGGCTCTCGGACGTGCCGCCGAAGATCGGGTCGGCGGCGGTCGGCGTCTCGTCCAGGTCGCCGGCCAGGCGGATGTGGGCGACGACCGCGGCCGTGTCCTTATCCTTCTTGTTCTTCTTCTTCGGGGCGTCGTCGTCGGCGAACAACAAGGCCGGGGCTGCGAGGATGAGCAGCGCGGCCAAGGCGGGTACGCGGCGGAACATCGGCAACTCTCTCCGAACGGGGAACAGCGGGCGTGACGTGCGCGGCCGTGGGCAGGGCACGGTGGGGAGGGTAGAGGAATGGCGGGGGCGTGTCAAGCGAAGGGGCCGCCTCCGCCGTGTGAGCCCGCGGCGCCAGCCCTTGCTGGCGCCGCGGGCTCACACGGCGGAGGC
>DASXAN010000577.1:0-7542 GCA_036406755.1 Gemmataceae bacterium | reverse complement strand
CCGCGGCCGAGGTCGTTGGTCAGCAGTTGCCACAGGGACAGGTCGGCCTCGACGGTGCCGACGGCCGTCCAGGCCGGGGCGTCGGTCGTCGCCGCGAATTCGAAGACACGGACGCCGCTCAGGCCGCTGGCGGTGAACCCGAGGCGGACGTCGCCGGCCTTGACGGGGGCGCCGACGGCCGCCCCGATGCGGGCGACGGTTTCGCGGGCGGCGTAGTCGGAGGCGAGGGCGAGCTTGGCCAGGCCGGTGAGGGCGGCGACGGCGACGATTGCCCCGAGGAGTCGGCGTCTGAGCCGGTACATGGCGGGTCCCGGTGGGCGGCGAAGACTGAGTATTGTACCCGCACAGCCGGCGGCGGGTTACAACGGCGGCCAGGTCGTTTCTGTCGCCGGGGTCTGTGACCCCGGCCTTTGGAAGCACCAGTGTCACATACCCCGGCGACAGACGCGACCTAACGCCTCCGCTGGACGGGCGCGTCGCGGGTCGGTTCGCCGTCGAACATCGTCCGCCGGATGAACTCGTAGAACTGCCGCTGGTTGTGCCGGCCGAACCCGCCGTGCCGCGCCCGCGGGTACACCATCAGCTCGAAGTCCTTGTCCGCCCGCTCCAGCGCGTCCACCAGCTGCACCGTGTTCTGCGGGTGGACGTTGTCGTCCATCAGGCCGTGCACCAGCATCAGCTTGCCGTGCAGCCGCCGCGCCGCCGCCACGACCGACGTGGCCGCGTAACCGTCCGGGTTCTCCTGCGGCGTGTTCATGTACCGCTCGGTGTAGATCGAGTCGTAGTTCCGCCAGTCCGTCACCGGGGCGCTGGCGATGCCGGCCGCGAACTTCGTCGAGTGCGTCAGGCAGAACGCCGTCAGGAACCCGCCGTAGCTGCCGCCGCTCATGCCGACGTGCTTGGCGTCGGCCCACGGGTTCTTGCACAGCCAGTCGATCGCCTCGTCTACGTCCTTGCACTCCTGCACGCCGAGCTTGCGGTAGCAGCTCCAGGCCGAGCACGCCCCCTTGCCGCTGGCGCTCCGCGGGTCGCAGCGGAAGGCAATCATGCCCATGCTGGCGATCGCCTGTTCGCCGATGCGGCCGCCCGCCCAGTTGTCCTCGACCGTCGGGGCGTGCGGCCCGCCGTAGGTCTGGAACCAGACCGGGTACTTCAGCGCCGGGTCAAAGTCCGGCGGCTTGACGATCGACCCTTCCAGCACGAACCCGTCCTTCATCGGGATCTTCACGCGCTCGTAGGTGCCGAGCCGGTACTCCTCGCGGGCATAAACCGGGTTGGTGTCCAGCGTCCGCACCAGGGTGCCGTCGGTGGACCGCAGGCGCACTTTGGTCGGCGTGGCCGGGTCGGAGTGCGAATCGACGAACAGCGTCCCGGTCGGGTTGAGCGTCACCTGGTGCTCTCCCGCCTCGGGGCTCAGCCGCTCCGGGCTACCGGTGCCATCGAGGCGGACACGGTACAGGTCGGTGCCGGTCGGGCTGTCCTTGGCGGCCGTGACGTAGACCCAGCCGTTCTTCTCGTCGACGTGGTGGACGGACCGGCCCTGGAACGGCCCGCCGCCGGGGCCGCGGACCTCCCACGGCCCGCTCGTCACCGGCCGGAGCAGCTTGCCGTCGGCGGCGTAGTGGTACAGGTGCTTCCACCCGGTCCGCTCGCTGGCGAACAGGAACGACCCGTCGGCCAGGAAGTGCGGCGGGCCGGGGTCCTCGAGCCACGCGCTCGTCGTGTCGCGGAAGAGGCGGGCCACCGGGCCGCCGCCGGCCGGGGCGGTGCAGAAGTCCAGCCACGTCTGCGCCCGGTTCTGCACGTAGCAGTAGACCCGCGAGCTGTCCGGCAGCCAGCCGACGCGGCTGACGACCGAGTCGGTCGGCGAGTAGTCCTTCAGGTCGGCAACGGCCGGTTCGCCGCCGGCCGCGGAGACGATTCGCAGCGACACCATCGGATTGGGGTCGCCGGCTTTCGGGTACGGATAGCTGTCGACGGTTTGCGGCCGCTGTACGGCGTTGACGAGTGTGAACTTGTGGACCGGCCCGTCGTCGAACCGCAGGTAGGCGATCGACCGGCTGTCGGGGCTCCACCAGAACGCCCGGCCGTTGCGGAGGAAGATCTCCTCGTCGTACACCCAGTCGGCCTTCCCGTTCAGCACCGCCCCGCCGCCGTCGGTGGTCAGCGGCCGTTCGGCCTGCGTCGGCACGTCCACGACCACCAGGTTGCCGCCGCGGATGAAGGCGACAAACCGCCCGTCCGGGCTGAACGTGGCGAACTCCTTGCGGCCCGGCGACCGCGTCAGCCGCACGGCCGGCGAGCCGTCGAACTTGGCGAAGTACAGGTCCTCGGCGTGCTCGAACAGCACGCCCGTCCGCTTGGGGTCCATGCGATAGCGGGGGCCGCGGGCGATCGCCCGGGCCTCCCGGCGGTCGAGCGTCGGCAGGGCGGCCAGCGACTTGGCCAGCTTCTCCGGGTCGGCGAACGGCTCCGCCCGGCCGGTGCGGGCCTGGACCTTGTAGAGCTTGTCGCCCTTCACTTGCAGGAAGTGCTCACCGTCGTCCAGCCAGGTCAGGCCGGAGACGGGGTTGCCGGAGAAGTCGATCCCCCGCCGGCCGCCCTCCAGCACCGCCTCGACGGTGATCCGCTTGTTCATCGTCCGCTCCTCGGCGAGCGGGCGGACCGGGCCGGCCGTCAACGGGGCCGGCTGTTGCAGGGCGAGCACCGGCGCGTCCTTGCCGTCGGCCAGGCCGTCGTCGAAGAAGTTCCAGGTCGTCAGCCCGTCCTCGGCTCGCGGGTCGAGGAGCAGGGCGGCCAGCGTGCCGAGCGGCTGGGCGGTCTTGACCAGGATCGTGCCGGCCGGCACCCGCTCTGCGACAGTCCGCGGCGTCAACGTCGGGGCGACGGTGCGGTGGCCCTGGTACGCCCGCTCGGCCCGGTTGACCTTCTCGACGCGGAAGGCGGTCACGTCCAGCTCGATGTCCTCGCGCAGCTCCTCGACCGCGACCCCGTGCCGCTGCAACGTCTCGACCGCCTTGGCGAACTGCGGCGGGAACAGGTAGGCGAACGGCCGGGCGGCGGCGAGTTCGGCCTCGTCCCGGCCGTAGTAGTGGACGGGGTAGTCCTTCGTCTGCTCGGTGGCGGCCCGCTTGCCATCCTTCTCCGTTTCGACGTAGCCGTGGACCTGGAAGACGGTTTCCAGCGGCTCCGGCCGGGTTTTCAGGGCAAGGCGGTCGGCCGGGGCGCGGCCCTCGACGAGCTTGCGGACCTCGGCCTTGTGCTCGGCGGCGTACTCGAAGCACAGGCGGACGAAGTCCCGCGTCGCCAGGACGCGGTCGCGGAACGGGGCGTACACGTACGACTCGGAGAGGAGGCAGAGCCGGCCGCGGAGCCCGACGTACTGGATGCCGTACCGCGGCCAGTCCTCGTACGCGTCCCACCGCGTGTGGTCGCGGGAGAAGTTGCCGTAGTAGAAGGCCGGGAAGCCCTTTTGCCCGAGCTTGCGGCCGACCTCCGGCAGCATCTTGTCGCGGGTGAACGGGACGATGCCGCCGGCGTCCGGGTGCCGCGGGCCGTCGTAGGTCAGGGTGTAGCGGTGGAACGAGCCGTTGGTCGTGTGGCAGTCGATGACCACGGCCGGGTCCCACTTGTTGAGGAACTTCACCAGCGCCCGCACCTCGGGGCTTTCGAGCTTGATGAAGTCGCGGTTCAGGTCCAGGCCGGCGGCGTTGGTGCGGACGCCGACGGCGGGCGGGCCGTTCTGGTGGGTGCGGTGCTGCGGGTCGATCTTCTCGTTGCCGTCCGGGTTGAAGTCCGGGCAGAGGATAATGACGAGGTCCTTCAGGAGCGGCTTGGCCGGGTCGAGGGCGATGTCCCGGGCGAGCATCAGCAGCGCTTCCTTGCCGTCCACCTCGCCGGCGTGGATGTTCGCCTGGGCGTAGACGACGAGCTTGCCGGACCGCCTGGCCTCGGCCGGGGATGACACCGGCGGATCGGCGAGGATGACGAGCGGGAGCTTGCGGCCCTCGCCGCTGGTCCCCAGTTCGCCGAGGCGGACGACGGGGGACTTCTTCGCCAGCTCGTCGCAGAAGGCGAGCACGTCGGCGTGGCGGGAGGTGGCGCCGTAGTCGGTCCGCTCGGCGACGGTCCGCGGCTCCTGGCCGCGGGCGGCCGGGGCGAGGAGGAGTGACAGCAGGGCGACAGTGGCGAGGGCCCGGTTCGGCACGACAAACTCTCCGCGGGTGTCAAGACGAGGTTTGCAGCCGCTCGCGGCCATGCGGGCATTGCTCGCATAGCCGCAAGTGGCTGTCGCTTAGTATCAGGCCGCCGGGCATTTGACGCAAGCCGTCGGGGTCCGGGTTGCACGCCGCGGCGCTTGTGGGGTACAACATGGTCCCCGTCGGAACCGGGGGTTGATGCCCGCCCGCGCGCATGGAGGCCGCCGAATGCCCGTCCCGTCCCGCCATCTCTCGGTCGAACAGCTCGAATCCCGCGACGCCCCCGCCGTGTTCACAGTCACATCCGCCGCCGACAGCGGGCCCGGGTCGCTCCGCCAGGCCATCCTCGACGCCAACGCCAGGCCCGGGGCCGACACCATCCGCTTCCAGATCGCCAGCGGCACGCAGACCATTACCCCGGCCACCGCCCTGCCGACGGTCACGGACCCGGTCGTCCTCGACGCCACCACCCAGCCGGGATACGCCGGCAAGCCGCTCATCGTCCTCGACGGCTCGGCCGCCCCGGTCGGCGCCAGTGGGCTGGTGCTGTCGAACCACACCGGCAGCACCATCCGCGGGTTCGAGATCATCAACTTCAGTAAGGACTTTACCGGTACGTTCGTGAATGCCGCCGGGATCAACATCCAGGGCGGCGGCGGGCACACCATCCAGGGCAACTACATCGGCACCGACGGCACGGCCGCCGACCCGAACGGGTACGCCGGCATCCTGGTCAACACGTCGGCGGGCAACCTGATCGGCGGGACGACGGCCGCGGCCCGCAACGTCATCGCCGGCAACCGCCGGGCCGGCGTCTACATCGCCAACCCGCTCTCGACCGGCAACAAGGTTCAGGGGAACTACGTCGGCACCGACGCGACCGGCACCCACGCCCTGCCGAACGGGATGCCGACCCTCTCGATCGGCGGCGTCGTGATCGCCGGGTTCGGCCCCAGCGGGGCCGTCCCGGTCGGCCACAACACGATCGGCGGCACCGCCCCCGGGGCCGGCAACCTGATCGCGTTCGAGCGGTTCGCCGTGCAGATCGTCGGCAGCTCCGGCAACCCGGTCGAGGGCAATAGCCTGCACGACAACGGGACGGGCATCCTGCTCGACAGTACCTTCCGGGCGAACGACGCCGGCGACGCCGACGGCGGCGGCGACAACCGCCAGAACCAGCCGGTCATCACCGGCACCACCGGCGTCACCGACGCGTCGAAGAAGGTGGTCAACACGTCGATCGCCGGCACGCTCGACAGCGCGCCGAACACGCAGTTCCGGATCGAGTTGTTCCGCAGCACCAAGACCGGGGCCGACACCTGGGGCAACGGCCAGGGCGAGACGGTCCTCGGCGCCGTCACCGTGACGACGGACGCCAACGGCCACGCGACGTTCACCTTCCTGGCCCCGCCGCTGTCCGGCGGGTACGTCGTGGCCACGGCCACCAACGTCGCCACCGGCGACACGTCGCCGTTCTCGCCGCCCGTGTTCACGCCGGTCATCGACCCGGTCGGCGGCGGCCCCGGTGGCGACGGCCAAGGCTACGCGCTCGGCGCCGCGACCGGCGCGCCGCGGGTGTGGCTGTACAACGGCGACGGCACGCTCAAGCGGACGTTTCTGGCCTATGACGCGTCGTTCAAGGGCGGGGTCCGGGTGGCGACGGCCGACGTCAACGGCGACGGCGTGCTCGACGTCGTCACCGGGGCCGGCCCGGGCGGCGGCCCGCACATCAAGGTCTTCGACGGGGCCACCGGCGCTCTCTTGACGCAGTTCTTCGCCTTCGACCCCAGGTTCAGCGGCGGGGTGAGCGTGGCCGCGGCCGACGTCAACGGGGACGGCAAGGCGGACATTGTCGTCGGCGCCGGACCCGGAGGCGGGCCGAACGTCCGGGTGTTATCCGGGGCCACCGGCGCCGTGCTCCGCAACTTCTTCGCCTACGCCCCGTCGTTCCGCGGCGGCGTCAGCGTGGCGGCCGGGGACGTGAACGGGGACGGCAAGGCGGACATCATCACCGGGGCCGGCCGCGGCGGCGGGCCGCACCTGCGGGTGTGGAGCGGGGCGACCGGCCAGCTGCTGGCGGAAGGGTTTGCGTACGCCCCCAGCTACACCGGCGGGCTGTCGGTGGCGGCCGGGGACTTCGACGGCGACGGCAAGGCGGACATCGCCGTCGGCCCGCTCAACGGCGGCCCGGCCCGGGTGCGGGTGCTGTCCGGCACGCTGGCCCCGCTCAAGGACATCCAGGTGTACCAGGACGACTACCGCGGCGGCACCACGATCGCGATGCGGGACACGGACGGCGACGGGTCGGCCGAGCTGCTGGTGGCGGTGAAGGCCCACGGCAAGCCGGAGGTGTTCGACGTGCGGCCGACGGGCACGCCGACCGACGCCCTGACGCCGGACGCCGCGGCGCCGGAGGGGGTGTTCATCGGATAGTTGGTTTGGCCGCTTGCGGCTGAGCGGGCGCCCGCTAAGCCGCAAGCGGCAAATCCCGCCTCAACTGCTCGCACTCCGATAGCTCCGCAGCGCCCGCCGGAACACCCAGCGGCTCACCGCCAGCAGCGCCGCCGTCGCCGCCACCATGTACGCGGCCAGCCACGGGTCCAGGGCCTTCGCCATCGTCCGTGCCGGCACGTTCGACACCAGCAGCACAGGGATCAAGAACGTGAACAGTTTCCCGACCGGGTCGCCGAGCTGGCCGCGGAAGATCTCCCGCGGGTATCGCATCAGGCTGGTGAACAGCCACCACAGCTCATAGAGGCTCTGATTCCGCACCATCCACACGGCCGTGCTCGCCAGCATCAGGATGAAGCTGTACGACATGGCCAGCCCGCACGGGAACGTGACGGCGAACACGGCCGCCTGCGCCGCCGTCACCGGCCAGCCCATGCGGGTCAGGCCGTAGGCCATCAGGCCCGCCCCCATGAACACGTTCGGCACCGTGCTCCACTCGAACGACCGGCAGGAGACGATGAACTGCTCGTCGATCGGCTGGAGCAGGATCAGGTCCAGGTCGCCCTTGCGGACGAGCTCGGCGAACTCGGAGAAGTTGCCCAGGAACAGCGTCTCCATCAGCCCTTCCAGGGCGTAGTAGCAGCCGAGGAAGAACAGGTATTCGGCCTCGGTCCAGTCGGCGACGACGGAGGTTTTGGCAAAAATGGTGCGGTAAAAGTACAGCAGCAGGACGATCCAGAGGATTTCGACGGTGATCTTGAGCAGGTAGTTGGCGCGGAAGGCCATCTCGCTCAGCAGGCTGAACCGGCCGAACGCGGCGAACAGGCGGAGGTAGCGAAGAAGCGAAGACATCAGGATTTCGGTGTAGGGTGGGTCGAGGAGCCGGAGGCGA
>DASXAN010000576.1:0-1804 GCA_036406755.1 Gemmataceae bacterium | reverse complement strand
CCAGGCCGAGCGGGACGTGACACAGGTGCTCTACGCCGACGAGCCGGGCAGCGCGCTGCGGGAGGTCGTCGTCCGCGGCACGGCCCACCTGGTGACGGAGATCGAGGGCAAGCCGATCCAGACGACGCCGACCACCGTAGCGGTCCGGATGACGCTCCGCCCGGTCCGCAAGGTGTACGAGGTGCAGGTGCCGGTACACTTCCTCTGCCCGGCCAACTACGCGCTGCGGCCGCAGTGGATGCGGGCCGATGACCGGGACAGCCGCATCACGCTGAAGGTAATCGGTCCGCCGGTGGCCGAACTGCCGCGGATCGCCGCGTATGTGGATTTGACCAAGCCGGCCTTCCAGGCCGAGCGGGACGTGACACAGGTGCTCTACGCCGACGAGCCGGTGCGGGTACAATTACCCCCGGACTTCTCCCTCGCCCAGGACCCGCCCCCCGCGTCCGCGTTCCTGCTCGTGCCCCTGGCCCCGGAGCCGGGCCGGCTGCCGATCTTCGGAGGCATCCCGACGCCGTGACCGACCTCGCCGACTGCTGCACCGCCCTCGGCCGCCGCGCCCGCGCCGCCAGCCGCGCCTTGGCGGCGCTGCCGACGGCCGAGAAAGATGCTTGGCTCCGGTCCGCCGCCGACGCGCTCGAAGCCCGCACTGCCGACGTCCTCACCGCCAACGAGCGCGACCTCGGCGCGGCCGAGGCCAACGGGCTGACCAAAGCCCAGATCGACCGACTGCGGCTGACGCCGGCCCGGATCAAGGCGGCCGCCGACGGGCTGCGGGAAGTCGCGGCCCTGCCCGACCCGGTCGGCCGGGTGCTGGAGGGCGGCGTGCGGCCGAACGGGCTGCGGGTGACGAAGGTCGCCGTGCCGCTCGGCGTGATCCTGTTCATCTATGAGTCCCGGCCGAACGTGACCGTGGACGCCGCGGCGCTGGCGGTGAAGAGCGGCAACGCCCTGATCCTCCGCGGTGGCAAGGAGGCGATGAGCTCCAACATCGCCCTGCACCGCATCGTGAGTGAGCGTTTGCCGGCCGACGCCGTGCAGCTGGTGGGCACGCCGGACCGGGCCGCCGTCGGGCACCTGCTCAAGCTCAAGGAATACATCGACCTCGTCATCCCCCGCGGCGGCGAAGGGCTGATCGAGCGAGTCAGCCGCGAGGCGACGATGCCGGTGCTCAAGCACTACCGCGGCAACTGCCACGTCTACGTGGACCGGGCGGCAGACCTCGACATGGCGACCCGCATCGTCGTCAACGCCAAATGCCAGCGGCCCGGGGTCTGCAACGCGGCCGAGAGCTTACTCGTCCACCGCGACGTCGCGGAGCGGTTCCTGCCCGCGGCGGCGGCCGCGCTCGGCGAGCACGGCGTCGAACTGCGGGGCTGCGAGCGGACCCGCGCTCTCGTCCCGACCGCGAAGCCGGCGACCGAGGACGATTACGCCGCCGAGTATCTGGACCTGATCCTGTCGGTGAAGGTGGTCGATTCGCTGGAGGACGCGGCCGACCACATCGCCCGCTACGGCTCGGGCCACACCGAAGCCATCGTCACGAACGACCTGCGGGCCGCGGACCGGTTCACGGCCCTGGTGGACTCGTCGGCGGTGATGGTGAACGCCAGCACGCGGTTCAACGACGGGTTCGAGCTCGGCCTCGGGGCGGAGATCGGCATCAGCACGGACAAGTTGCACGCCCGCGGCCCGTGCGGGCTGCGGGAGCTGACCTCCTACAAGTACGTCGTCCGCGGCGACGGCCACGTCCGCGACTGAATGGATTCACAAGCCCACCCGTGGCAGCGGGTGGGTCTTCGGC
>DASXAN010000575.1:0-1712 GCA_036406755.1 Gemmataceae bacterium | reverse complement strand
GCGCCGATCTCGCGGTTGAGGAACGCCAATACGTTCGAGTCCTTGGTCAGCTCCTCGACGAGCTGTGGGAACTTGATCGCCCGCAGCTCCACCGCCCGGCGGATCAGGTACGGGACCGGGCTGTGCGGCTCCATCCGCTCCAGCCGCTCCGCCAACTGGCGCAGCTGCTCGTAGGCGGCGTCCCGGGTCAACGCGCCGCCGGCGGCCGCGGCCACCCCGCCCGCCGCCGGCTGGCCGGCCGCCTCACCCTCGGCGGCCCCCGCACCGGCCCCGCCGCCGTGCTCCTGCCGGACCCACTGGGTGATCGTCTGGCAGTCCTCCAGCGCCTTGCGGACCTCGGCAAAGCTCGGGGCGACGTCCGCCGGCATCTTCGCGTCCAGCACGTTGCCGAGTTGGCTCAGCTCCGCCAGCGCCTCGTCGGCGTCGTCCACCAGGTTCTGCACCCCCTCATCGGAGGCCGCCCGCGCGGCGGCCGAGACCATGTCCGACCCGACCTCGGGCGGCCGGCCGTCGTAGCCCCGACAGGCGATGAAGCTGATCGGCGTGGACCCGGCGTACACCAGCGGCACGGCCCGGAGCTTGTTCGGGTACAGGGCGCCGCGGACCTTGTCGTCCAGCCAGTTGAACATGCCGGCCCGGATCTCGACGTCGTCCGGCTCCTCGATCGGCGGCTGGAGGCGGTCCCAGCACTCCTCCGCCATCCGGCGGAGCAGGCGGAGGCCGTCCCGGGCCCCGGCCAGGCCGTGCTGCATGGTCAGCGCCTCGGTCATGCGGACCGCGACGAGCAGGCTCTTGGACGTCTCCCGGAGCGTCTCCGAGCCGAGGTCGATCACCCCCTGCCAGTTGGCCGTCTTTCGCTCGACCGTCGGGTCGTTCCGCCGCGGGTCGCTGGGGTCCAGCTCCGCCGGGTCGAACTCCTCCCGGTAGTCGTCCAGCTTCTTGCGGGTCGGCTCGGATGGGAGCGGGCCGCCGGACGGGTCGTCGCCGGGGATCGGCTCCAGGAGGGCGTCGATGTCGATGGTCGGCGGGGTGGGCATGGCGGCCTGGGTCGTCGGGGAAATCGGAGGGCCTGGCGCGAGCCTAGCGAACACACACACCGCGGGCAAGGGGAGATGGGGTGGCGGGGTGGTGAGGTGGTGAGGTCGCGGGGTGGTTGGCGGCGCATTCGTCACCACCCAACCATCTAATCGTTTGCCATCCGCCAGCCGCCGCCGTCCTGCAATTCGAGGTGCTGGTCGTGGTACCGCAGCAGGGCGTCGGGACAGCCGATGCTCACGTAGGTGATCGGGCTGTCGGCCAGAGCCCGGTAGAGCCGCTCGCCGACCGGCGGCTCCAGCGAGCCGGCCGGGTCTTCCAGGAACGCGAATCGTGGGCCGGCCAGCAGCAGCCGGGCGAAGGTCAGGGCCTGCCGGTCGCCGGGGGACAGGACGGCCGCCCAATCCTGCTCGGCGTCCAGACCGCCCGCCCGCTTGACGGCGTCCCCGAGGCCGACGGCGTCGAGCACCGCTCGCAGCCGTTCGTCGGCGGCCTCCCGGCCCAGGCCGTTCAGGCCCAGGCCGTTGAGCAGGATGTCGCGGAGCCGACCCGCCGCCGCGGTCGGCTGGCGGGGCACGAACATGATCTCGCCCGGCCCCGGGCGGCGGATGTGCCCGCGGCCGTCGTGCCACAGCCCGGCGGTGGCCAGCAGGACCGCCCGGCCGGCCTCGGCCGGT
>DASXAN010000574.1:0-6683 GCA_036406755.1 Gemmataceae bacterium | reverse complement strand
CCCCCCGCGCCCGCGCTTCCATTCCCGACGCCACCCAGGGCTCACGCCCTGGGCTAAGGTGTGCCGCCCCTTCGGGGCTGAACCCACCACAAAAACTACGGCACCGCCGCCCACGACAGCCGCGGCGGCTGCGACCCCGGGACACAGGCGTAGCCGGCGAAGTCCGTCACGCCCTCGCCGCGGAGGAAGTCCTCGTCTACCAGCGCCTGGCCCGTCAAATCCGCCGGCTGCTTGCGGGCCAGCAGCAGCACGCAATCGACGAGGATGTCCGGCTTCCGCCACATCTCCGGGGTGCCCAGCCGGTGGTTGATGCTGGCCTGCGACTCGATGATCGTCGCCGGCCAGAGGGAATTGACGGCGATGTTGTGCCCCCGCACCTCCTCGGCCAGCCCGATCGTCAGGAGCGTCATCCCAACCTTGCTGATGCCGTAGGCGATCCGGCCCGGCATGATCGACAGGTCCATCGGCGGGCTCATGTTGATGATGTGCCCGCCGCCTTGCCGGATCATGGCCGGCAGGACGGCCCGGCAACAGAGGAACGCCGCCCGGGCGTTCACGCCCATGACCAGGTCGAACCGCTTCGGCGGGGTGTCGAGGATGCCGGCCCAGTGCAGGGCGCCCGCGTTGTTGACCAGCAGGTCGATCCGCCCGAAACGGTCCAGGGCCTTGGCCGCCATGCCCTCGATCTGGTCGGCGTCACGTACGTCCACCGGCACCGGGAGCGCCCGGGCGCCGAGGGCCTCCACCTCGGCGGCGACTGTGAAAATCGAACCGGGGAGCTTCGCCGTGGATTCGGTGCTCTTGGCCGCGATCACAACGTCGCACCCTTCCCGGGCGAGCCCGAGGGCGATGGCCCGCCCGATGCCCCGGCTGGCCCCGGTGACGACGGCAACCTTGCCGGCCAGGGTGTGTGTCGCGGCCATGGTCGCCTCGCTCAGTCGCGGTACAGCGCTTCCAGCGCGGCTTGATGCCGCTCGAAGATGACGCGGCGGCGCGTCTTCAGACTCACCGTCAGCTCCCCGGCCGCCACGGTGAACGGCCGCGGCAGGATGAGGAACTTCCTCACCTGCTCGTAGCCGGCCGCGTCGGCCAGCCGGGCCGACATGCGCCTCTGCAACTCCTCCCGCACGGCCGGGTGAATGGCCAGCTCGTCGTCGGTCGCGCCGTCCGGCAGTCGCCCGCCGCGGTCCGCGATGGCCCGGCGGAGGTTGTCCCAGTGGGGGACGAGCAGCGCCGTGAGGAAGTGTCGCCCCTCCCCGTACACGACGGCCTGGTCAATGCAGTCGTCCGCCACGAGCAGCCCCTCGATCTGCGTCGGGGTCACTTTCTTGCCGTTGGAGAGGACGAGTAGCTCCTTCTTCCGGCCGGTGATGGTGAGGAACCCGTCCGCGTCTAGCGTACCCAGGTCGCCGGTGTGCAGCCAACCGTCAACGATGGCCTCGGCGGTCGCTTGCGGGTTCTTCCAGTAGCCGAGCATGACGTTCGGGCCGCGGGCCAGGATCTCGCCGTCCGGCGCGATTTTGATATCGACGCCGGGCAGCACCATCCCGGCCGTGCCCGGCTTGCTGCGGTCGGGGCGGTTGAACGAGAGCACCGGCGCGCTTTCCGTCAGCCCGTAGCCCGGCAGGATCGGCAGCCCGGCGGCGCGCAGCGCGTCTTCGATCGGCCGGGGCAGCGGGGCGCCGCCGGCGCCGAGGAACCGCATGCGGGGGCCGAACAGGTCGCGCAACCGCTTCGACGTGACGGCCGGGTCGGGCGAGCCGACGGCCGCCAGGACCTTCTCGTAGAACCGCGGGACGCAGGAGAGGTGTGTCGGCTGAATCTCCGCGATGTCGGCCACGACCGTCTCGACCGACTCCGACAGGCAAACCGGCGTTCCCGCGACAACCGGCTGGTAGAAGTCGCAGGTCCGCGCGTAGATGTGGCTCAGCGGGAGCCAGTTGAGCACGACGTCGTCCGCCCGGACCGGCTCGGCTGCCAGGCACTGGGCGACGTTGCTCAGGATGTTGCCGTGGCTGAGCATCACCCCCTTCGGGTTGCCGGTGGTCCCGGACGTGTACATGATCGTCGCCAGGTCGGCCGGCCCGAGCGCGGCCTCGCGGCGGGCGAGTTCGTCCCGGTGGCGGGCGAGCGCCTGCCGGCCGCGGCCGAGGAAGTCGTCCCAGGACTCCACGCCTGGCGACCCAGCTTCGCCGGGTACCCCGGCCGCCGCGGCGTCGAACGCGACGACGCCTTCGAGCTCCGGCAACTCGTCGCGGACTTGCCGCACCTTGTCGCACTGGCCGGCCGTGGAGGCGAACAGCCAGCGGGCCCCCGCGTGGTGCATCTCGAAGTGGACCTGGCGGGCACTGAGCGCGGCGTGCGGCGAGACCGTGACGCCGCCGGCCGCCAGGATGCCGAGGTCGGCGACCATCCACTCGACGCGGTTCTCACTCAGCAGGCCGACACGGTCACCCGGCCGGATGCCGGCCTCGACCAGCGCCGCGGCGCACGCCAGCACGTCGGCGCGGTAGTCCGACCACGTCAGGTCCTGCCAGGACCCGCCCCGCTTGTACCGCGCGGCAACCTGCGGCCCGAGCCGTTCCGCCTGCCGGCGGTGGGCCTCGGCGATGTTGCGGACGCCTGTCATCGGCCCGCCCCCTTCACGGTTTCATCGCGCCACACACCGGCGCGTCCCAGTCCAGTTTCGCGTGCCCGGCCAACAGCCGGTCGATCGCGTCGGCGACGGCCGCCGGCATCGCCGCCGACCGCCGCACCGTCATGTCCACGTAGGTGCTGACCACCTCCGCCGTCGCGGCCAGCGCGTCGAGTTCGTCGATCGTCATGAAGTGCATCGTGTGCCACCGCTTGGCGGACCGGCCCAGGACGCGGCTGCGGACGGTGACGTGTTGCCCGAGCCGGACTTCGTTCAGGTAGCGGAAGTGCTGCTCCAGGGCGAAGCTCCCCGTGCGGTTGGCCGTGAAGTGCTCGCGGGTCAGGCCGACGAGCTGGAACAATCCCCCCGCGGCCTCGGTGAACAGGTGCGTGTACCACATCACGTTCACGTGGCCGAACCCGTCGATGAAGTCGTCGGGGATGACGGCCCGGTGTGTGACCGGCAACGACGCCAGGTTCATCGCCGCCCCCCGGGAGTCAGAGGTCAGAGGTCAGAGGTCAGAGGTCAGAGGTCAGAGGACCATCTTACGGACTCTTGACTCCTGACCTTTGACTTCTGACTTCTGTCCTCTGACTTCTGTCCTCTGACTTCTGTCCTCTGACTTCTGACTTCTATCCTCTGATTGCCGGGCTGGCGGGTCCGGACCATGCGCAAGACACCCCACCTGGCGTTCACCTTCTGCATCCTGCTCGGCATTAACGCCGTGAACTTCTACGACCGCCAGGTGCTCGGGGCGGTGCAGGAGAAGGTCCGCACGGAATGGGGCCTGTCCGACAGCCAGCTCGGCTGGCTGGGGACGGCGTTCATCCTCCTGTACGCGGTCGTCGGCCTGCCGCTCGGCCGGCTGGCGGACCGGGTGCGGCGGAAGTGGCTGCTGGCGGCGGGCGTCGGCCTGTGGAGCGTGCTGACCTTCGCCTGCGGGTTCGCGACCAGCTTCTGGGCCCTGTTCTGGCTGCGGCTGGGGGTGGGGATCGGGGAGGCGACCTGCGCCCCCGCCGCCACCTCGCTGATCGGCGACCTGGTGCCGGCCGACCGCCGGGCCCGGGCGATGTCGGTGTTCATGCTCGGCCTGCCGCTCGGGCTGGCGCTGAGCTTCTTCATCAGCGGCGCCGTCGCGGAGCACCGCGGCTGGCGGGCGGCGTTCTTCGTGGCCGGGGTGCCGGGCCTGCTCCTGGCGGTCGCCGCCCTGTTCCTGGCCGACCCGCCCCGCGGCGGGGCGGACCCGTCCGTCGCCGACGCCGGGGGGCACGTCTCGTTCGCCGCCGTGGCCCGCCGCGTGCTCGGACTGCCGACCATGTGGTGGATCATCGTTTCCGGCGCGCTGCACAACTTCAACATGTACGCCCTGGGGACGTTCATCGCCTCGTTCCTGACCCGTTACCACGGGGTCGGCGTCGGGAGAGCCGGCGCGATCAGCGGCCTGGTCTACGGGTGCGGGGCGCTGGGCATCTTCGGGGCCGGCTGGCTGGGGGACTGGGCGTTCCGCCGCCGCGTCAGCGGCCGGCTGCACGTCGCCTGGGTCGGGCTGGCGGCGGCGATCCCGTGCCTGCTCCTGGCGCTGGAGGCCCCCCGCGGCGCGGTGTGGCTGTGCGTCGCCGGCCTGTTGCCCGCCTGCGTGCTGCTCTACGCCTATTACGGGACCATATACGCCACCATCCAGGACGTCGTCGAGCCGGCGATGCGCGGCACGGCCATGGCGATCTACTTTTTCGCCATGTACTGCCTGGGGGCGGTCCTCGGCCCGGTGGCGACCGGCTGGCTCAGCGACGCCCTCGCCCGCCGGGCCGCGGCGGCCGACGGGGCCGCGGCCGTGACCGAGGCGCACAAGGCCGTCGGCCTGCACGGGGCCATGTACCTCATCCCCGTGCTGACCGCGGCCCTCGTCGTGGTCCTGTTCGCGGCCTCCCGGACCGTGACGCGGGACTGCCTCCGCCGCACCGCACCGCGGCCGGTCACTTGACCCCGTGCGGCGTATGATGCGGCATGGCAGGGGCCGAAGGGCCGGAACCGGGTGGCCATCCCGGTCAGGGGCGAGCGCCCCGTCGTGGCGGCGCGAGGGCCGCCCGTAGCGGCGGGCGCGATCACTTTTTTGCGGGCAGGTTCGGTACGAGGGTCGGGTCGTAGGTGGAACCTGCCGCAACCTGGATCATGGTGATGCGCATCTTGGTCGGGAAGAACTTCTCCGCGTCGACCCGTTTGTGGGCATGACCACTGCCGCCGCTGTTGTCCTTCATTACCAGGTGCATTTCCTTGATCCCCTCCGACCAGACGATGGAATCGTTCTGCCAGAAGGAGGTCATCTTCACGTCCTGCTCGTAGACGCCCTTATCGCGGTAGACCACGGTGCCGGTACAACCGTAGCCGTTCTTCTGCCCCTTGTTCGGGATGTAACACAGCGACCAGGTGGTGGGCTCGCCGCCCGCGGGTTTCTCGATCACCTCGGTGCGGATGTGGACGGTACCGTTGCGGTAGTCCACCGGGCGAACCCAATCCTTGGGGCGGTCGGGGTTGAGCACGTTGCCGCGGACGTAGTAATGCGACTTGCTGGGCTTGGAATTGTCCGCGTCCGCCTTGGTGAAGGTGAAGGTGACGTCGAACAGCACGAACTGCTGGGCGTGGCCCCGCGGGGCGGCCAGCAGCAGCGCCGCCCCCGCCAGGGCGCAAACGACCCGGTTCGTAACCACCAGTCGAGCCGGCGTCATGGCTGCCCCCTCATCTTCTTTCCGGCCGACGGACCCACGGCACGTCATAGTCGCGGACGAACGCCGGGGCGATGGGCGGCGCGTCGGCCGGCGCCAGTTCGAACACGAAGCCGACGGGGCCGGCCTCGGGATCGCGGCGACGGCCGTTGAGCTCCGTGTAACCCCACCGGGTTCCGAGGGCCACCATCTGGAACTCGACAAACGCCCCCTTGCCCAGGTCGTACGTGGCGTGCCCAAGGATTTGGGTTTCGACGCCGTGGGCGGAGGACCGCCGGCCGCGCCCCGGCGCGTCCCCTTTCGTCGTCCCCGTAATCTTGACCGTCACACGGCCACCTTTGCGCTCCACCACCTCGGTGGCGATCTGCGAGCCAGTCACCTGCCCGGGCGCGAACGGCGAAGTTTGTCCGTTCACCGTATCGACCAGGTGCAGTCGCGCCAGGCGAGACACCTGTTCCTGCGGCACCGGGTGTCTATCTCCCAGCTTCGGTTCCGGTGCCAGCCACTGGCGGGCTTCGGCCTTGGAAAACCAGGCGCGATCCTGATTCCACTTGGCCGCGCACGGCTTGCTCGGGTCGCAGTCCGCGGGAAGGTCCCGCGTGATCATGGACAGCACCAACCCGTCCTTCGGGAAACTGTCCTCCCAGCGGTGCCTGGGCCTGATCGCCGAGTGCGGGGCGAGCCGTTTCTCCTCCACCGGCAGCTCTTCCCACGCCTTCAGCCCGCGCTCCAGCGTAGCCAGGACGCGGTCGGGGTCGTTGGAATTGATGGACGCCAGGAACGCGCCGCCCGGCGAGCAGACGTAAATCCCTTGCCGGGTTTGGCCCGGGCGGCCACCGTAGTGGCCGTGCTCGGCCATGCGCTGGAAGAAGACGCACTCCGGATCACTACCCTGCTGCAGCCGCCACACCTCGTCGGCGGCCGGGACGAATCGCCTGGCGATTTGGATCAAGCGAGGATCCGACCAGACGGACCGACGGCCCGTCACCCCGTTGTTTCAGGTACAGCCGAGCGGGTGGCCGTTCATCGTCCAGAGCAGCAAGGGCTTACCGGCCGCGTCGGCCGCCACGATCCCGTCCTTGAACGTGGTCGCCCAGGGGATCTGCTGCCAGGCCAGTTCGCCGGTGTCGGGCAGGATGTGTTTGCGCCAGTCGGCATAGTTCCGGTCGTTGAGTTCGACCTTGGCCCTGGCCGGTGGCCCGTCCGGGGTCTGGCCGGCCAACGGACTGGCAACGGCGGCCACCAAGGCCAGCACAGGCCAAGTCAAGCGGTTGGATCGTCGCACGGTTGTTGGCCCTCGGTGTCTACCCGTCGTCCTGCTCCGGCCA
>DASXAN010000573.1:0-3577 GCA_036406755.1 Gemmataceae bacterium | reverse complement strand
CGCCGGCTGGCCCGGGACTACGAGCGGCTGGCCGAGACGTTGGCCGGCTGGCACTGGCTGGCGTTCGTGGCCCTCATGCTCCACCGGGCCACCCTCACAGGGCCGATCGGTTCATAACAGGCTCTAGACCGCCATTGTCTCAGAACCCGCCGGCCGATGCTACCGCTCGGGAACAGGCGTGCGGGGCCGGTCTTGGCGCAGCCGGGTCGGGGCCGATAGATTGGCGTGCTTACAGGCCAGGAGGTGCCGCGTGCGGAAAGGAATGACTCTGATCGAGCTGGTGGTTGTCGTCGCCATCATCGCGATCCTGATCGGCTTGCTCCTGCCGGCCGTCCAGAAGGTGCGGGAAGCCGCTCTGGTGCTCAAGGGCCACAACAACCTCAAGCAGATGGGCTTGGGCCTGCATGCCATCGCCGCCGGCGCTGACGGCCGCCTGCCCGGGAATCCGGCATTCGAAAAGAACGGTTTCATTAGAAATGCCTTCGTCGAGCTACTGCCGCATCTGGAACAGTCCGCCCTCTACCGGGTGATGGTCAGCGGCGGGTCGTACACCACCGCGGTCTTCCCGTTCGGCGACGTGTCGGGCCAAGTGCCGACGTTCATCAACCCAGCGGACGCGTCTGCGGGGCAAGCGAACCCGCATCTGAACGAGCGGTACCTCGGAGTCGGGTCAGTGGCCAGCTATACCCTGAATGCCCAGCTCTTCTTCGCCCCCCGCCCTTGCTTGGCCCTGGTGGCGGACGGACTATCCCCAACGATCTGGCTGGCGGAGCACTACGGGTGGAACTGTGGCGGGACGACGTTTGATTACACGGTCGATGCGTCCCTGGGACCGGGGCCGGGACTGCCGTGGGTTGTTCCCGCCACGTTCGCCCAGAACCGCCTGCCGGTGGCCGGGCTGAACCGAGGCGACGCATACCCGGTCACGACCGGCCCCCCCAACGAGCGCCGACCCGCAGGGGCGGACGTTCCAGGTGCGGCCGTCGGTCACCGCCTGCGACCCGCGGCAGCCCAACGCCAGCTCGGCCGGCGGGCTGCAAACGGGGATGGCAGATGGGGCCGTCCGCACAATCGCCCCGTCGGTCAGCCCCGCCGTATTCTGGGGGATGGTGACGCCGGCCGGCGGGGAGCCGATCGCGGTCCCCGAGTGATGGCGCACTTCCAATCCCACGTCGTTGCCAAGCCGCAGCGCCAATTCGCGGTGACCCGGCTCATACAATGCGATCGCCGGGCCGGCGGGACAAGACCGCCGTCGAACACCGCGAGGCGACCATGTTCCTCACGCCGTCCCCGAAGGCCGCGGACTACCTGGGCCGGCTGACGGCGTTCATGGCCGAGCACGTCTATCCGGCCGAGGCGACCTATCACGAGCAGGTGCGTCAAGACCGCTGGCGGCCGCCGCCGGTTGTCGAGGAGTTGAAGGCAAAGGCGCGGGCGGCCGGCTTGTGGAACCTGTTCCTGCCCGAAAGCGAATACGGGGCCGGCCTGACAAACCTGGAATACGCCCCGCTGTGCGAGGTCATGGGCCGTGTGCCGTGGGCGCCGGAGGTGTTCAATTGCTCCGCCCCGGACACCGGCAACATGGAGGTGCTCGTCCGCTACGGCACGCCGGAGCAGAAGGCCCGCTGGCTCACACCGTTACTCGCCGGCGAAATCCGCTCCTGCTTCGCCATGACGGAGCCGGACGTGGCGTCATCCGATGCGACCAACATCCGATCGCGGATCGGGGGCCGCGGCGACCACTACGTCCTCAACGGCCACAAGTGGTGGACGTCCGGGGCGGGGGACCCGCGGTGCCGGCTGGCCATCTTCATGGGCCAGACCGACCCGCACGCCAAGCCGCACCGGCGGCAATCGATGGTACTCGTGCCGATGGACGCGCCCGGCGTGACCGTCAAGCGGATGCTGACGGTGTACGGCTACGACGACGCCCCGCACGGCCACGCCGAGGTCTGTTTCGAGGACGTGGCCGTGCCGGCGGCGAACCTGCTGCTCGGCGAAGGCCGGGGGTTCGAGATCGCGCAGGGGCGGCTCGGGCCGGGGCGGGTCCACCACTGCATGAGGGTGATCGGCCTGGCCGAGCGGTGCCTGGAGGCGATGTGCCGGCGGGTGCAGCAGCGGGTCGCATTCGGCAAGCCGCTGGCCGAGCAGGGCACGATCCGGGCCGACATCGCCACGTCGCGGATGGAGCTGGAGCAGGCCCGGTTGCTGGTGCTGAAAGCGGCTCACCTCATGGACACGGCCGGGCCGAAGGCCGCCCGCGCGGAGATCGCCATGATCAAGGTCGTGGCCCCGAGCGCGGCCCTACGCGTGATCGACCGGGCGGTGCAGGCCCACGGCGCCGCCGGCGTGAGCGCTGATTTCCCCCTGGCATATGCCTGGGCGGTGGCCAGGACGCTGCGGCTGGCCGACGGCCCGGACGAGGTCCACCGTGAGGCGGTGGCGAAGCTGGAACTGCGGCGACACGCGCCGCGGCGAGACTGACCGATGGACGCGCCGATTGACCACGCCGTGCCCGTCCGCCCCGGCGAAGAACTACCTGCCGCCGCGCTGGAGGACTACCTGGGCCGGCGCCTATCCGCCGTCGGGCCGCTGACGATCGAACAGTTCCCCCGCGGCCACTCCAACCTCACGTACCTGCTTCGCGTCGGCGACACAGAACTGATCCTCCGCCGCGGGCCGTTCGGCAATCAGGTCAAGTCCGCCCACGACATGGGGCGGGAGTACCACGTCCTGTCGAAACTGTCGGCCGTCTACCCGCCGGCGCCGCGGCCGTTCGCCTATTCCGACGGGGCCGACCTCGGCGCCCCGTTCTACCTGATGGAGCGCCGCCGCGGCGTCATCCTGCGGGCCGACCTGCCGCCCGGGCTGGCGATCGACCCGCCGACCGCCCGCCGCCTCGGTGAGGCCCTGATCGACAACCTGGCTGACCTGCACGCCCTCGACTACGGCGCGGCCGGCCTGGGCGACCGCGGCAGGCCGGACGGCTACGTCGCCCGCCAAGTCGCCGGCTGGGCCGACCGCTACACCAGGTCGAAGACCGACAACGTGCCGGCGATGGATCGCGTCGGCCGCTGGTTGGCCGACCACCTACCGACCGAGTCCGGGGTCGCCTTGATCCACAACGACTACAAGTACGACAACCTCGTCCTGGACCCCGCCGACCTGACCCGCATCGTGGCCGTGCTCGACTGGGAGATGGCGACGGTCGGCGACCCGCTCATGGACCTGGGTACGACGCTCGGGTACTGGGTCGAAGCCGGCGACCCGCCTGAGTTGCAGCGCCGCGCGATGGGACCGACGACACTGCCCGGCAACCCGACACGGCGGGATCTGGCCGAGCGATACGCCGCCCGCACCCGGCGTGACCTGGCGAACGTCGTGTTTTACTACGCCTATGGCCTGTTCAAGATCGCGGTGATCGTGCAACAGATTTTCGCCCGTTACGTCCGCGGCCACACCCGCGATCCCCGCTTCGCTCGCCTCAACGAGCTGGTCGCCGTGCTGGCCGATCAGGCGGACCGTGCCATTGCACGCGGTCTTGTGTAGGGTGGGTCGAGGGGGCGGAGCGACCGTG
>DASXAN010000572.1:0-2030 GCA_036406755.1 Gemmataceae bacterium | reverse complement strand
GCGGCGACACGACTCGTTTCCCGCCAATGAGCACGGCGGTCGGCGCGGCCTCGGTCGTCATCCCGTCCGGGACCAGGGGCAGCGGCGCGGCGAGCGTGCTTTCGTGCGCCTCCCCGGCCGCCAGCCGAACGGCGAAGGTCGCCGGCGGGTATCTGGAGTGGGCCGCCGGGTTCAGCGGGGTCAGACGGCTTCCCAGGACCGCCGTCCCGGGCGGGCGGAAATCGACCTTGAGGCGGTCGAGCCAAGTCGCCTCGCCGCCCGGCGCGGCGCGAAAGGCGCCGTCGATGACGTAGACCGGCTGTGGCCCGTCGTTGGCAACGCGGTATGTCACCGCGACGCGGTCGGCGTCGACGGCCCACTTGACGGTCAGGCGGACAAGATCGTTCATGGTCGTTGCGGGTTCGGGGTTGATCAGAACGGTGCGCCGGACGGGTCATACGACGTCCGCGGCGGTGCCGGCGCGGGCGGGCCGGGGTTGTAGACCGGGTCGTACGGCGCGTTAACGCCTGCGGTGCGGTAGTCGTCCCGGGTGCCGTTTTCCGTGTACGGGTTGCCGGTGGTGTCGGGCAGCGGCGTCCCGTCGTACGGGTCGCCGGGGGCGGTGTACGTCTGGGCCGGCAACCCGGTCGTGTTGCGTTCTTCGTTGGTTTCGGCACCGTTGGCGGCCCAGTAACCGGGGTCGTGCTGGGCGGTGGCGTTGCGGGCCGCGTGGCACGTCTCGTGGGCGAGGTCCACGTCAGACCCCTCGTAATCGGCGCCGGGTTGCCCCGGCCGGAGGCCGTTGCCGTTGATGTTCGGGTCCCACTCGATGGTGCTGTCGGTGCCCGCGTTGCCGGGCCGGGACTCGACGGGGTTGTGCGGCCGGGTGAGGGCGTTGAACGTCCCGGCCGAGCCGGTGTACATCGTGACGACCACGGAGTACGGCGACGCGTCGAGGGCAGCGAGCGCCCGCCGCAGGGTCGGCGACAGCTGATTGAGCCGCTGGTACGCCTCGGCCACCCGCCCCTGGTAGGCCGGGTCGCCGAAGACGTTGATCGAGTTGCCGATCCGCATCACCCATTGGTTCCCGTATTGGACCATCCGGACCGGCAGCGGCGCGACGGCCCCGCCGCCGTCGCCGATCAGGGTGGTGCGGGCGGCAGCCAGGGCCGGCAGGCCGAGGAACACGCCGCAGCCGGCGGTGTCCGTGCTCGGCACCCAGCGGGCCGCCGGCAGGCCGCCGATGAACACCGTCGGCGAGCCGACCGCGATCGGCACCGGCGCCGGCGGCGGCGGGTGGGCCGGCCCAGCCGCCGTCGCGCCGGTGCACGCGGCGCCGTTCATGACGTGGGCCGCCGGCAGCCCCTCGACCAGCGTCGGCTGCGGGTCCGGCCCGGCCGGCGCAGGCACGACGGCCCCGGCGGGCACCGCCATGTCGTGCGTGACGGGATCGCTGTTGCGGCAAGCTGGGCCGACGGGCATGGGGTCACCTCACGGAGTCTGCGGGGCCGATTTCGTACCGCTGACGGCCCCGTCGGCCGGGTCAGGATCGTCCGGCTTGAGCGTATTGCTGCCAGCCAGGATGCCCTCCGCCGGCGGCACCGGCGGAGTCGGCGGCACCGGCCGGGCGACGCTCCCCGGGCAGTTGACCTTGGTCAGCGTGCCGAAGATGGTGACCCCGGTCGCGTCGATCGTCACCAGGTTGCCGCCCACGTTCATCTGGATCATCGACGTGGCGTTCAGGTACATGTTGGCGGCCTGGAGCACGAGGTTGGTGTCCGACGTGACGAAGATCGTCTTCGCGTGCTGCACGACGTTGCCGTTGGGGACGGCCGAGTACCGGCCGCCACTGATCACTTCTTCGATGACGTTTTTCTCGACCGTGTCGTGCCGGTCGTGCTCCACCCAGCGGATCTCGTTGTTGCCGACATGATGGTGGAAGTCGTGGACGACGTGTCGCCGGAGGTCGCCGGCTTTCTTGCCGTCCCTCTCGTGCCCGACGGTCAGGTTCGCCGACCCGCCCACGGACGTCATCGAGTTGACGTTCACCC
>DASXAN010000571.1:0-3092 GCA_036406755.1 Gemmataceae bacterium | reverse complement strand
TTTCGGCGGCGACTGGCCGAATGACCAACCGGTGACGATGATTGCCAGAAGCATCACCCACCTAGTTAACGTGCGCATCGGGTTTCTCCTTCTGTCGGGCCACCTTGAGGGACATGAGCAGCCAAGTATCGGTATCGGCCCGGATTGCCAGGTCGGCGGCCGTGCCGCCGTCGAGCGCCCGGCGGTAGCACCGCAGGGCCGCCGCCACGTCGTCGCGGCGGAGGAAGCCGTCGCCGGCCCGGCGGTACAGCCCGACCCGCTTCTCGCCGCTGCTAATGAACGCCCACCTCTCCAGCCGCTCCGGCGGGTCGTTGCGGTACGGGTCGGCATCCGGGGGTGGATTCGCCGGCTCGGGCGGCGGCGGCGGTTCCCGCTCCACGACCGTCGGCCGCGGCGGCAGTTGCGCCTGCGGCCAATGCCACGCCGTCATCAGCCCGGCGGTGTAGCACGCGGCGAGCACCGCGATCCGCCGGCCGCGGACGACCCACCGGCGGCGGCGCTGCACCCGGGCCGCGTCGCCGAGGACCGCGTCGCGCAGCCCCGGCAGCTCCGGCGGCGGCTTCGGCGTCAACAGGTCGTCGAGGTCATCCATCGGCCGACTCCGCGGACTGGTACGCCTCCCGGAACGCCTGCCGCGCCCGCGTTAGCAGCGACTCCACCGCCTTTGCCGACTCGCCCCAGTCGGCGGCAATCGCCTGCACGCTCAGGCCGTCGACGTATTTGGCCCGTAGCACCCGTTCGTAGTGCGGCGGCAGTTCCGCCAGCGCGCGGGTGACATTCTCGGCCTGGTCGCAGGCGGCGATCCGATCCGGGGCGACGACCGCCACCGTCAACCGTTCGGCACGGCGGCGGCGCAGGCGGTTGCGGAGCAGGTTGGCGGCGATGCCGCACAGCCAAGCGGCGAACGGCCCGCGCTCCGGCCGGAACGCCCGGAGCCGCCGCACCGCCGTCAGCCACGTCTCCTGAACGACCTCGTCGGCCAGGTCGGCGAGCCCGCCACACCGCCAGTGGACGTACCGCCGCAGGCCGTCGGCCGCGGCGTTGTACCAGACCCGCCACGCCCGCTCGTCCCCGGCGAGGACGGCGGCGCGGAGGAGCGTCTCCTGCCCGACACGGTCGCCGTCCATCCCGTGCCCTCGCCCGCCGCCGGACCGCCCCGTCACCCTACGTATTGTCGCCCGCCGGCTAAATCCTTCGCCGGGACGGCGACTTTTCCGCCGCCGTTGCTTGGCGCGGGCCGATGCCCCCATTAGAGTAATTTCGCCGCGGCGTCCGCGGCCGGACGAGGGGCCGCTCCCGTAGGACGGTGGTGGTGATGCCGCAGATCGTGCCGTGGCCGCTCGAACCCGGCGACGGGTCGCCGGCGTCGGTCGAAGCCTGTCGGCAGGCCTTGGTCCGCGGCGAGCTGGCGGTCCTGCCGACCGAGGCGGGCTACGTCGCCGCCGCCAGCGGCCTGCACCCGGAGGCGGTCGCCCGGCTGGCCGGCTGGCGGGCCGGGGACCACGCCCCGCTGCCGGCGGTCGCCGTCCGGGGACCGGCCGACGCCCGGGACTGGGTGCCGGACCTGGGACCGCTCGGCCGGCGGCTGGCTCAACGGTGCTGGCCGGGGCCGGTCGTGCTCGTGTTCGCCCAGGGCGTCCAAGCGGGGGTGGCGACCCGGCTGCCGGACGGCGTCGTGCGGACCGTCGGGCCGGGCTGGGAGATGGGGCTGACCGCCCCCGACCATCCGGCGGTCCGCGAATTGCTCGTCCACCTGTCGGTCCCGCTCGTGCTGGGCGAACTGACCGACCCCGCCGGCGCTCCGGCGTTGACCGCTGAGGCGGCCGGCACGATCGTGGGAGACGGGGTGGCCGTGGTCCTGGACGGCGGCACGGCGCAGCTCGGCCGGCCGGCCACGGTCGTCGAAGTCCGCGGCGAGCAGTGGGCCGTCCGCCGCGAGGGGGCCGTGCCCGCGGCTGACCTGGCCCGGCTGGCGGCGAAGCTGGTGTTGTTCGTCTGCACCGGCAACACCTGCCGCAGCCCGCTCGCCGAGGCGCTGTGCAAGAAGCTGCTGGCCGACCGGCTCGGGTGTGCGGCGGAAGAATTGCCGGGCCGCGGGTACGTGGTGATGTCGGCGGGGCTGGCGGCGGTGCGAGGCGAGCCGGCGGCGACCGAGGCGGTTGCCGTCGCCGGCGAGTTGGGGGCCGACCTGTCCGGCCACGCCAGCCGGCCGGCGACGCCCGACCTTCTCGCCCAGGCGGACGTGATCGTCGGCATGACGGCCGGGCACCTGCACACCCTGGCCGGGTTCACCGGACCCGGCGGCGGTTCGGACCGGGTTGTGCGGCTGCTGTGCGGCGAATCGGACCTGCCCGACCCGATCGGCGGCGACAGAACTGTGTACCAGGCGTGCGCCGGCACGATCTGGCAGCACATGCAGGGGCTGGTGGCGGAGCTGTTGGAGAAATGAGGACGTTTCGCCGCGAGCGGCGCGACCGCTCGCGGCGAAACACCCGCCCAAGGGTGGCGCCATGAGAATCGCCGTCGGCAGCGATCACCGCGGGCTGCACGTCAAGCAGCGGGTCGTGCCCCTGCTTCAGCAGATGGGGCATGACGTCATCGACGTCGGGCCGGCCGCACCGGGGAGCGTGGATTACCCGGACTACGCATTCGAGGTGGCCCGGGCCGTCGGCGAAGGCCGGGCCGACCGCGGCGTGCTGATCTGCGGCACCGGCATCGGCATGTGCATCGCCGCCAACAAGGTCCACGGCGTCCGGGCGGCCCCGTGCCACGACAGCATCACGGCCGAGCTGAGCCGCCGCCACAACGACTCGAACGTCCTGTGCCTGTCGGCCGACCTGCTCGGGGAGGAGCTGATCGAGCGGATGATTCGCATCTGGCTGGAGACGCCGTTCGAGGCCGGCCGGCACGCCCGGCGGGTGGACAAGATCATGCAGTTCGAGGCGCACCAGGGTTAGGCCGTATGGACACGAGGTAGCTGGTCTGGGTAAATGGCGGCCCTGGTTTTTTGGCACGGAGGGCCGGCCATGCTGCCGCGGCACGCGATCTCGGACGCCGACTGGGACCGCATCAAGGGCTTCCTGCCGGGCCAG
>DASXAN010000570.1:0-1897 GCA_036406755.1 Gemmataceae bacterium | reverse complement strand
GGCGCCCCATACTTGAGCGCGTCGAGCAGAAACCCGAACCGCTCCCGTGCCTGGTCCAGCTCCATCCCCAACACCTTGAACAGCCGGGCCTGCACGTCGGGGTCGTGAATCCGGATGCTGCCGCCGCCGACCTCGTAGCCGTTGAGCACCAGGTCGTACGCCTTCGCCTTGACCTTGCCGGGGTTGGTTTCCAATAGCGGCAGATCCTCGTCCCGCGGGGCGGTGAACGGGTGGTGGTTGGCCGCCCACCGCTTCTCCTCCTCGTCCCAGACGAACGACGGGAAGTCCACGACCCAGGCGAACTTGAAGTCCTTCCGCGCCGGGTCCACCAGCCCGAGCCGGCGGGCCAGCTCGCCGCGGAGCGCCCCGAGCGATTGGGCGACCGTGTCCTCCGTGTCGGCCACGAACAGCAGCAAGTCCCCCGGCTCGGCGGCCAGGCACTGGCGGATCGCCTGCTGAGCCGGGCCCGGCAGGAACTTCTCGATCCCGCCGGCGAATTTCCCGGCCTCGACCTTGACCCACGCCAGCCCCTTCGCCTTGAACTGCTTGACGTACTCGCCCAGATCGTCGATCTGCTTGCGCGAGAACTTCTCGGCGACGCCCTTGGCGTTGATCGCACGCACCCGGCCGCCGCCGGCCACCGCCGCCTTGAACACCGTAAACTCGGTGTCGGCCGCCAGGTCGCTGACTTCGACGATCTCCAGCCCGAACCGCAGGTCCGGCTTGTCGCTGCCGTACCGCAGCATCACGTCGTCGTACGCCAGCCGCGGGAACGGCAGCGGCACCTCGACGCCCAGGCACTGGCGGACGATCTCCGCCGACAGCCCCTCGATGACGGAGAGCACGTCGTCCTGCTCGACGAACGACATCTCAAAGTCGAGCTGGGTGAACTCCGGCTGGCGGTCGGCCCGCAGATCCTCGTCCCGCATGCACCGGGCGATCTGGAAATACTTGTCGTAGCCGGCCACCATGAGCAGCTGCTTGTACAGCTGCGGCGACTGCGGCAGGGCGTACCAGTTGCCCGGGTGGACGCGGCTCGGGACCAGGTAGTCGCGGGCGCCCTCGGGGGTCGATCGGCCGAGGAACGGCGTCTCGACCTCCAGAAAGCCCCGGGCGCTCAGGTGGTCGCGGATCACCTTGATCATCTGGTGCCGCAGCATCAGGATGCGCTGAAGGGACGGGCGACGGAGGTCCAGGTAGCGGTACTGGAGGCGCAGGTCCTCGTTGGCCAGCTCGGTGTTGGGCAGTTCGGCGACCTCGAACGGCGGCGTCGGACAGCGGTTGAGGATGACCAGGTCCGTCGCCTTGACCTCGATCTCGCCGGTGTCGAGGTTGCGATTCTCCTTGCCCGGCAGCCGCCTGGCGACGGTCCCCGTCACCGCGACGCAGAACTCGCTGCGCAATTCCTGGGCGGCCTTGACCAGCTCCGGCTTGTCGGCCTCGAACACGACCTGCGTCAACCCATAGCGGTCCCGCAGGTTGATGAACACGAGCGACCCCTGGTCGCGGCGGGTGTTCACCCAACCGTTGAGGACGACCGACTGGCCGGCGTGGGTGGCGCGCAGTTCGCCGCAGGTGTGCGTTCGCCGCGGAAAGGGCATGGCGGGTTCCTTGGTCCCGGACCGGAGTCGTCGCAGACAATTGCGGCCGGCGGTCTTGCGGGGATTATAGCGAACCCGCAACCGCCCGGTCGGAGGGACAGGTGTTCGGCAAACCCGGTTCGGGGAAGGATGGGACCGGAAAAATGGGTGGAAACGGTTAGGCCGTATGGACACGAGGTAGCTGGTCTGGGTAAATGGCGGCCCTGGTTTTTTGGCACGGAGGGCCGGCCATGCTGCCGCGGCACGCGATCTCGGACGCCGACTGGGACCGCATCAAGGGCTTCCTGCCGGGCCAG
>DASXAN010000569.1:0-3312 GCA_036406755.1 Gemmataceae bacterium | reverse complement strand
CCGTTGCCGATTTCCAGTGCCCGGGCCTGGCTGCCCACCTTGCCGCGCAGGAACGGCTCCTCGGCCCGCTCCAGCCCGGCGACGCCGGGCACCGTCCCCGTCCGCATCGCCTCAAGCAGGGCGACGACCTGCACCGCCCCTGTGGCCCCGAGCGCCTCGCCGGCGCGGCCCTTGACCGCCGTCACCGCCAGGTCGTCGCCCCGGCCGGCGAACACGTCGGCGAGCGCCCGCGCCTCGCGGCGGTCGCCCGGCCCGTCGCCGCGGGCCGCGGCGCTGACGCAATCGACGGCCGCCGGCAACAGCCCGGCGTCCCGCAACGCCAGCCGCATCGCCCCGACGGCGGCCGCGACCGCCGATTCGTCGTCGCACCCCTGGCCCGGGTCGAACCGCGCCCCGTGGCCGGCCACCCGGGCCAGGACTTGAGCGCCCCGGCGGCGGGCCGCCTCGGCGTCCTCGAGGACGAGCACCGCCGCCCCCTCGCCGAGGGCGAACCCCGACCGCCGGGCGTCGAACGGCCGGGGCCGGTCCCCGTCGCACAGCAGTCCGGCCCGGCGGAATCCGCACGCCGACTCGAACGACAATTCCTCGACCCCGCCGGCCAGCACGGCCGTCGCCCGCCCGGACCGGACCAGGTCGGCCGCGTGGGCGACGGCCAGCAGGCCGGACGCGGCGCCGGCGGCCACGGTCGCGTTCACCCCCCGCAGCCCGTGCCAGATGGCCGCCTGCCCGGCCGGTGCGTTGATGACCGTGTTGGCGAAGTCCATCGGGCTGGCGTAGCTCGGGCCGTCCCGCACCGCCCGGCGGTCGAACTCGGCGATCGTGCGGACGGTCGAGAACATCGTGCCGACGACCAGCCCAACGTCCTCCGCCGCCAGCCGCTCGGCCGTCCACCCGGCGTCCCGCAGGGCCAGGAGCGCGGCGCAGGTGAGCAGCCGTGCCGGCCGGTCGAGCGGGCGGAGGTTCCGCTCGCCCAGGTATGCCTCGGCCGCGAACCCGGTCACGCCGAACTCCGCCGGCGGCGGGCCGCCATCCCCGGCGAGGGCGGCGTGGACGGCCGCCGGCGTGTCGCCCAGCGGCGAGATCACGCCCGTCCCGGTGATAACGACGTCGCGCCGCACGGCTAGGCCCCGCACGAGCGGAGCACCAACGAGGAGTTGGCGCCCCCGAATCCGTACGCGTTGTTGACCGCGACCGTCACCGGGCAGGCCCGGGCGGCGTGCGGGACGTAGTCCAGGTCGCACTCCGGGTCCGGGTCGTCGAGGTTGATGGTCGGCGGGATGTGCCCGGTAGCGACGGCCAGCGCGCAGACGGCCGCCTCGATGGCCGACGCCGCCCCCATCGCGTGCCCGAGCATCGACTTCACGGAGCTGACCGGGACGCGGTACGCCGCGTCCCCGAACACCCGCTTGATCGCCAGCGTCTCGACGCGGTCGTTGGTCGGCGTGCCCGTGCCGTGGGCACTGATGTACCCGACCTCGGCCGGCCGCACCCCGCTCTCCTCCAGGGCTAACGCCATTGCCCGCGCCGCCCCGCGGCCGTCCGGGTGCATGCTCGTGGCGTGGTGGGCGTCGCACGTCAGCCCGTGGCCGGCGACCTCGGCGAACGGCCGTGCCCCGCGCCGGGCCGCGTCCGCCGCCCGCTCCAGCACCAGCACCGCCGCCCCCTCCCCGGGCACCATCCCCTTGCGGTTGCGGTCGAACGGCTGGCACCGGTCCGGGGCGATCGCCCCGAGCCGGGCGAACCCGGCGTAGGTGATCCGCGAAAAGGCGTCGGCGCTGCCGGCGAGGACCACGTCGGCCCGCCCGGCCCGCAGGGCGTCGGCGGCGAAGGCGACGGCGTAGTTGCCGGCCGCGCACGCGGCCGGCAGGACGGCGTTCACCCCGCCCGCCCGTAGCTCCGCCGCGACGTGCGCCGCCAGGACGTGACTGGGGTAGCGGAACGTCAGGTCCGGCCCGGTCCCGTCCGGCCCGCCGGCTAGGACGCCGTCGTCGAACCGCTCGACGACCCCCGGCTCGCCGGACGTCGTCCCCAGGAAGACGCCGACCCGCACCGGGTCCCAGGGCAGGTCGGCGGCCGCGGCGTCGGCCAGGGCCAGCCGGGCGGCGGCGACGGCGAACTGCGACGCCCGGCCGAGGCGGGCCGGGTCCAGCCGGCGGACGTAGTCGGCCGGGCGGAAGTCCGCCACCTCCGCCGCCCGGTTGACGCGGTAGCCGGTGGCGTCGAACGACCGCACCGGGCCGACGCCGCTGTGGCCGGCCAGCAGCCGCCCCCACACCCGCTCGCGGCCGACGCCGAGCGGGGTGACGACCCCGATGCCGGTGATGACCACCCGCCGGTCCATGACTACACCGCCTGCAAGCCCAGGTGCTTCTCGACCAAGCCGATCGCGTCGTCGAGCGTCCGGAGGGCCGCGTACTCCTCGTCGGACACGTCCGGGATCTTGAACCGGCACTGCACCTCGACGATCGCCTCGAGAATGGCCAGGGAGTCCATCCCCAGGTGGTCCCGGAACGAGTCGTGGTCGCCGATCTTCCGCGGGTCGATCTTGCTCACCTTGACGATCGCGTCCTTGATCCGGGCGCGGATGTCTTCGGCCGTCATGTCGCCGTCCCTCCCCGTGTCCCGGCCGCGGGCCGGCCGGCGGGAACGCCGCCGGCCGGGGCGCGCGACAGTCCGGTGTAACCGCCCCGGGGCGGGCCGCACAATGGACCGCCCGATTCAAAAACGGTCCAGGCCGGGACTAGACCGCGGTCCGGGTCGGCCGCGGCGGTCGCCAGGCGGGCCGCCGCGCGGCGGCGGCCGACGCCGAGCTTGTCGAGCAGGCGGTGGACGTGGTTCTTCACCGTGCAGACGGTGACGCCGAGGGCGCGGGCGATCTGCTTGTTGGTCAATTCCCGCCCGACCAGGGCGAGGATCTCCCGCTGGCGGCGGCTGAGCGCGGCGAGCCGGTCGTCCGCCGGGCCGGGCGCGGACAGCTCGCACACCCGCCGGAATACCGCCGCCAGCACCCGCGGGGGGCAGACCGTTTGCCCGGCGGCGACGGCCCGGATCACCTCGACCGCCTCGGCCAGGGTGGCCCCGTCGGGCACGTACCCGGCGGCCCCGGCCTGGAGGACGGCCAGGACGTCGGCGTCGCGGTCGGGCACGCCCAGGACGACCACCGGCGGGGCCGCGGCCGCCCGGGCCAGGCGGAGGACGGCTGCCGGTCCGCCCGCGGCGTGGACGAGCACAACCCCGACGGCCGCGGCCGGGAGCAGCGGCTCGGCCGCGGCCGGGTCGGCGGCGGCGGCGACGACGGCCACGGGGCCGTCG
>DASXAN010000568.1:0-3501 GCA_036406755.1 Gemmataceae bacterium | reverse complement strand
GGCTTGACGTTGCCCCGGCCCAGCACGTACTCGCGGACGGTCGTCGCCCCGAGGAACGATGCCACGTTCTGCGCGACGCCCTTGCGCTCGAGGAAGTACAGGTACTCGCCGAGCGTCCGCCACTCGATCTCGTACTTGATGTCGGTCTGCTCCCGCTTCATGCGGGCGCGGATGGCGTCGTTGACCGGGCCCATCGACTCGCCCTCGCCCATGATCTGCGTGGTGACGCCCTGGCGGATTTCGCTCTGCGACCGACCGTCGGCCAGCAGCGACTCGTTGGACCAGCTGAGCATGTTGATGAACCCGGGGGCGACGGCGAGGCCGGCGGCGTCCACGGTGGTCTTGGCGGTGGCGTTGGTGAGGTCGCCGACGGCGGCGATCGTGTCGCCGCGAATGCCGACGTCGGCCCGGCGGCCCGGTTGGCCGGAGCCGTTGTAGACGATGCCGCCGCGGATGAGCACATCGAACGCGGCAGGTGGTTCGGCGGCGGGTAATGCGACCCAGCCGGACAGCAACGTGAAGATGGTCAGTACGATGCAGCGCAGCATCAGACGGACTCCGCAAACTGTGTCGCCCCTTCGGGGCTATCGTCATGTCCTGACATTGGTACCCAGGGCTCGCGCCCTGGGCTAAGGTGTACCGCCCCTTCGGGGCTGACATCACGTCCGGAGCTGAGCTTGACCCTGCATGGGTGGCCACTACACCGCTGCTGTCGGTCCGGACGGCCGCCCGTCTCAGCCCCGAAGGGGCGGTACACCTTAGCCCAGGGCGCGAGCCCTGGGTACTAGACCGCCCAATATCAATCCAGTCCCGAAGGGGCGACACAATCCTGGATCACCCCGCCTTGCGGTGCACCTCGAACCACTTCAAAATGTGCGCCACCTTCATGATCATCCGGCTCGGCCGGTCCACGATCGTGTGCCCCGCCTCCGGGATGCGGACCAGCGCCGTGTCCACCTTCCGCAGCTTCAGCGCCGCGTAGAACTGCTCCGCCTCCGAGATCGGACACCGCCAGTCCTCCTCCCCGGTCAGCAGCATCGTCGGCGTCGTCACGTTGCCGACCAGCGACAGCGGTGACCGCTTCCGGTAATACTCCGCCTGCTCCCACGGCGGGCCGGGGTGGAAGTCCCGCGTCTCCGTCACAACATCGTCCGTCGTCAGCGCGGCGCTGGCCATGTTCACCATCGCCTTGGCCGCCACCGCGGCCCGGAACCGGCCGGTCTTGCCGACGATCCAGGCCGTGAGGATGCCGCCGCCGGACCCGCCGGTGACGAACAGGTTGTCCGGATCGACGTAGCCCTGCTTCACGACCGCGTCCACGCCGGCCATCAGGTCGTCGTAGTCGGGCCCGGGGTAGTTGTGGTTGATGAGCTGTGCGAACGCCTCGCCGTAGCCGGTGCTGCCCCGCGGGTTGGTGTAGACGACGACGTACCCGGCCGCGGCATACAGCTGGACTTCGGCCGTGAAGTACGGGCCGTAGTCGAGGCTCGGCCCGCCGTGGATTTCGAGGATGAGCGGGTACTTCTTCGCCGGGTCGAAGTGCGGCGGCTTGACCACCCAGCCCTGGATTTTCTTGCCGTCCGGGGCGTCGAACCAGAACTCCTCCACCGCTCCCAGCGCCTTCGCGCCGAGCCAGCCGTCGTTGAGCGACGTGAGTCTCCGCGGCTTGTCCGAACCCGGGGTGCGAACGGCCACGTCGGCCGGCCGGGCCGGGCTGGTGACCGTGTATGCCACCACGCCGCCGGCCGCGGAGAACGACCCGCTGGCGTACGGTCGGCCCAGCTCCGTCCCGCCGACGTTCTCGGCCAGCGGCTCGACCCGCCCGTCGAGGCGAATCAGCGCGACCTTGGAGTTGCCGCGGTCGGTGTACTGCACGTAGACGCCGGAGCCGTCCTTGGCCCACGTCGGGTTCTGCGGCTCCCGGTCGAGCGCCTCGGCGAGGACGTGCTTGTCGGTGCCGTCGCGGTTCATGACGTAGAGCCGCTTCGCCTGGTAGGCCATGTGCTTGTCGTCGTAGCCGAGGTAGGCGACGAGCTTGCCGTCCGGCGAGACGACCGGGTTCTCGTCCGGCCCGCGGCGGTCGGTGAGCGGGCGGATCGCCCCGTCGGCGACGGCCACCTCGTACACCTCGGTGTCGGTCGGGTTGTACTCGGCGTCCGGCCGGCGGTTGGCGGACAGGAGGACGTGTCTGCCGTCGGGAGTCCAGGCCGGCGTCTGCGGTGGCTCCTCCGGGTTGGTCTGCAGGTGGTTGAACGCCCCCTTCGTCACCTGCCGCGGGGCACCGCCCTCGGCCGGGACGACGAAGAGGTGCCAGTAGCCGGGCTTGAGGTAGCCCTTGCCGTCGAAGCGGTACATGGCTTTGCGGATGACCCGCGCCCCCTTGGCCCACTCCGCCCCCTCCGGCTTGGCCGGCATCTCGACGAAAGGCTCCTCGGCGTCCTCGACGAACATGGCGAAGGCGATCTGCCGGCCGTCCGGCGACCACGCCGGGCTGGCCGGCGACTGCGGGCCGCGGGTCAGCTGGGCCGTCTGGCCGGTGTCCATCCAGCGGACGAAGAGCTGATCCTTGCCGCCGGCGTCGCCGACGTAGGCGAGCCGCTTGCCGTCCGGCGACCAGCGGGGCGAGGACTCGTTGCCGTCGCCGGACGTGAGCGGCCGGTGGTCGGACCCGTCGGCGTTGATGACCCACAGGTGGGAGCGGGGCTTGTCCTTCATGACGTCCATGAAGTTGCGGACGTAGGCGACGCGACCGCCGTCCGGCGACGCCTGCGGCTCGGAGGCGTACTCCAGGTGGAAGACGTCCATGGGCTGGAGCTTGTCCGCCGCGGGCGGCTCCGCACGCGCCGCCGCACCGGCGAGCAGGACCAGGCAGACGGCGCCGAGCGGCCGGGGGCCGATGACCTTCATGCGCGGAGACTCCTGAAACGAGGACGGACCGGCGTGGTGTGGAGGACCGTCCCATCAGACACGACGGGGACGCCGGCGGCAAGAGCATCGGGTCTTGTGAACAGTGATAGAATGCAAAACGTATGGGCCGAAAATGGTCCGTAGGAGGCGGAGGATGGCGTGGCTGACGTGACGCCGATTCTCGAGGACCGTCCGCTAACACAGCAGGAGGTGTCTCTCGTCCGCTGGCTGCTGGAACATGGCACGTCCGAAGCGGTCGCCTTCTTGCCCCAGCTCGAACGAGCCCGAGTTGCGTCCCGCTGCTCGTGCGGGTGCCCGAGTATTAACTTCACCGTCGACGGGCGCACACCTCCGGCCGGTGCAGGGATGCAAATACTGTCTGATTACTGCTGGGACGATTCGGCCGGGCACAGTTATGGGGTGTTCGCGTTCGCGTGTGGTGGAATGTTGGCCGGACTCGAGGTGTGGTGGATCGATGGCCTCGGCGAAGACTGCAAGCTACCCGCGATCGAGGAACTGAAGCCGTTGAACGCCCTGATGTAGGTGTGCCGAGGGCAGCGAGGCCCACCGGCTGTCGAAGCGGTGGGCCTCGCT
>DASXAN010000567.1:0-3326 GCA_036406755.1 Gemmataceae bacterium | reverse complement strand
GGACGCCGGGAACGTCAGGTCCACCCGGGCGTCGCCGTCCACCTCGCCCTCCCGCTGGAAGTAGCCGACGCCCGAGGAGAACAGCACCACCCGCTTGACCGGCAGCCGGGGCGAGTCGGCGGCCGGGGCGGCCGCCGGGCGGGCGTCCGTGGGGCCGGGCCGCAGGGCCAGGGCCGCCGCCACCGCCGCCGGGGCGGCCAGACTTATTGCCCAAAACGTGCGTCGCGTCATCACAGGAACCCTCCGACGGGACAAGCAGAGCGGTTGACCGCACTATCAAGACGCTCCAACCGGCTGCGGAGATTGCCATTGTACCCCTGCCGCGGGGAACCATCGCTCGTTACTGAAGGGCACGCCGCCGCCGTGGCGAGTCGTGGACCGGTCGTGTAATCTGTGGGCATTGCGAACGGCAGGCGCCCGGGCTTCGACCGACGGGTTTGCCCGCCGTGCACCGTGACGCTCCGGAGGACGGTCGGATGGCCCGGGTGACGCCAGAACAGGTGGTCCGCCGGCGGCTGAAGTCGAGCCAGTGGTTCGACTACGCCGACCCGGCCGTGCTGCCGCTGCCCGTGCGGATGGACGACCGGCTGCTGGCGCGCCTGCGGCCGCTGGTCCCCTCCGGCGCGACGGCCGACGCGGCGGCGGCCGTGGCCGCCCAGGCGAAACGACTCGTGCCGCAGTTGGAGCAGGCCGTCGGGTCAGGGTCGGCCCTGGCCGCCGGGGCGTTCGTATTGAACGCCGCGCCCGGGACGATGCTCGGCGTGGCCGGCATCCAGGTCCACCTGCTGCTGTTGGACGGCAGGCTCTATGCCTCGGACGCCGCCTTCTTGCCCGGCGGCTAGGGCGACGCCACGGGGGATTGTCAGTGTAAAGTCCGTTCACCCGCCGGCTGACTCACTCCCCGGGGAGCGGTCGGCGTCGCGGACGCGGAACAGGCCCTCGCTGACCCGGTCGATCAGCCGGCGGGCGATCAGCCCCCGCTTGCCGTACAGGAAGCTGTGAATCTTGTGGTTGTCCGGGTGCTGCGGGTAGCCTCGCATGCCGAAGAACGCCGGGTCGTGCCGCCAGCAGGCGACCGACAGGTCGTTGAGCAGGAACGGTTGTTTGATGGATCGCGCCACGGCCAGGACGACGGCCGCCTTGCCGGTCGCCAGCAGCTCCCGGTACTTGCGGTGCTGCGACTCCTTCAGGTCGTCGAACAGCGATGGCTGCGGCATCGTCTGACCCGTCCTGCGGCGCCGGCTCGACGTGGCCGGATGCGGCCCCGGGCCGGACGCCGGTCCACCGTGTACCTTTACCACCGGCCCGGCCGGCCCGCCACGTCCGTTGCGTCGCCAGGGCGCGGATTTGGCCCGCCGGTTGCTCATGCCCCGGCCGTCGCCCGGGTTCGCTCTGCTGCAGGGGCACAGCGCCATGACACAGATTCCCTCCGACCACCTCACCCACCTGCGGCGGCGGCCGTTCGCGTTCGGCTGTTCGACGGCCGTGTTCCCTCCAGAGGAGGTGCGGGTCCTCGCCGAATCCGGCAACTGGCTGGAGGCGCTCGCGGCCGGATTGATCCGGCCGGTCACGCCCGAGCAGGAGCACTTCCTGGCAGTGGACCGCGAGGAGGCCCAGCCGGCGACCGTGGCTGAGCGGGCTTGGGTGCGGCTGAAGGGGCGGCGGGAGTACGAGCGGGAGCAGGCGGCCGCCCCGCCGCCCGCGGCGAAACCAGACTACGGGATCGTCGAGTGGGACGCCGACCGCTGCTGGTGGTAGGCCCGCCGGTGGTTCGATTCCGGGCGAGAACACTCATGCAGCACAAGTCCCTGCGGTTCGGCAAGGGTTTCCGGGTCGCCGTCACGGACCGCCACGCCCAGGCCGCCGAGATGGTCCTGCCGCCGGGCCAGTCGGAGGGCGGCCCGGACAACCGCCACCGCGGCGCCGACCAGTGGCTGTACGTCGTCTCCGGCACCGGCGTGGCAATCGTGGGCGGCGAGCGCGTGCCGCTCAAGGCGGGGACGCTGCTGCTCATCGGGCGGGGCGAAATCCACGAGATCCGGAACATGGGCCGGACCACGCTCAAGACGGTCAACGTCTACGTCCCGCCGGCGTACACCGCGGCCGGCGACGAGTTGCCCCGTGGCAGGGCGTAAGGGCGGTCACCGGTCGGGTGCGGAACCTTGCATCCGGGCGCGGCGTCGGGGAAGATGGCCGTCACGGACGTTCCGCACACCGACCCGCGCCACCGGAGTCCACCATGCCCGACCCGACGCCGCCCGCTGAGCCGACGCGGGAGCAGCTCAAGGCCGCGATGAAGGCGTTCAAGCGGCGGCTGAAGCTCACCCGGCTCGACGCCGAGTCGCAATTGAGCAAGAACCCGCTCTCCACCGGCCGCGGGTCCGGCATCGTCGCCATCGTCCCGCCGGTCGATTTCCCGCAGGCGGTCTGGGACGAACTCGTCCGCCAGAACAAACTCAAGAAGGCCGGCCACGGGCTGTATGAACTGGTGGCGGAGTGAGCCGCGTCCCGCGGGAGGGGTGGCCATGTGTTGCTTTACCCAGCCGGTCAAATTGGTCTCCGACACCGAGATCTTCGCCCGGGGCGTCAACGGGGACCAGTTCCTGGTCTACAGCATGGCGTACGCAGCCGTGGCCGACCTCGCCATGGTCCTGCCGCTGCCCGTCCCGCCCAACCCGGCGGAGGACGCCGTCCGGTTCATCAACCTCGAGCGGTACCCGGAGTTCTTCCACCACCTGCACCGCGGTTTCCCGGTCCCGCAACTCTCCTGGCGGTCGCGCGACACGCTCCCCGCGGGCGCGGCCAGACCGGCGCTGAAGGTCCACGACGTCGGCGACTTCGAGGCGTCGTTCGTGCCGCGGCTGGACGACTTCGACCGCCTCGACGAGCGGTTCCGCATCCCGCGGCACGTCTGGGACCGGCTGCCCGCCTACCGCGACTACGGGTTCGCCGTGTTCAAGCTCAAGGCGAGCAGCCGGCCGCCCGGGCTGCTTCGCCGGCTGTTCGGCGCCGCCCCGGCCGGGCCGCGGCAGGTCCACCCGATGGCCTTCACCTTTCCCCGGCGGAACTCGGACCTGCTCTACTTCCCGACGGTGCACATCCACGACCGCGCCGCCCACCCGGCCGCGGACTTCGACCACACGCTGTACTGCCAGGCGGACCCCGCCGCGGAGGAGTACGTCGGGGACTGGGAGCGGTCGTACGACCGGGCGGCGGCGTTCGTAGACATCGACCGGGCCCAAGGCATCGTCGCCCCGGATCGGCACTGCTGGCGGCGGCCGCTCGTCGGCCGGCTGCGGAACCAGGACACGCTCATCGGCAAGGCC
>DASXAN010000566.1:0-6112 GCA_036406755.1 Gemmataceae bacterium | reverse complement strand
ACAATCCGTCACCGTTCTGGCGCTCGATAGCGTCCCAAGCCCACCCGCGGCGGCGGGTGGGTCGTCTCACCCACCCGCCGCCGCGGGTGGGCTTACCGGGCATTTGACGGATTACCTGCCTCCACGCGCGTGGGTGATCCTCATCGAGCCCGACGACCTCCGCGAACAGGGCCGGCACTTCCTCGACCGCACCGGCGACCCGGTCGGCCTGTTCTCCGTCCCCGCCACGCTCCAGCACCTGCTCAAGTTCCCGAGCGTCACCGTCTCCGCCCTGCCGGCGCCGTCGGTCGAGGCGACGTGGCACCTGCGGGTCGAGTCGGTCGAGCGGTTCAGCGGCAACGTCGCCCGCATCCGGGACGAGCTCGACCAGGTGGCCGCCGCCGAGCGGGTGCTGATCGCCTGTCACAACGACGCCGAGGTCAAGCGGCTGACCGAAGTGCTCTCGGCCGGGCGGCTGGCCCAGTCGGACCGGCTGCGGCTGGTCAAGGGCCACGTCCACGCCGGCTACCGGCTGGTCGAGGCCGGCGTCATCGTGCTGGGCAGTCACGAGCTGTTCCACCGCGAGGACCCGGCCGTCGCCGCCCCGGCGACCGCCCCGCGGTTCGGCGGCCGCAAGGTCGAGTCGCGGGCCATCGACAGCTTCCTGGAGCTGGCCGCCGGCGACCTGGTGGTGCACGTCAGCCACGGCATCGCCCGCTTCCGCGGCACGGTGATGCTGGACAAGGAGGACCAAGCCCACCCGCAGCGCCGGGTGGGTGACGGCGCCCCGGCGCGCGAAGAACACCTCCTCCTCGAATTCCGCGACGGCGTCCAGGTCTACGTCCCGGCGTCCAAGATCGACCTCGTCCAGAAGTACGTCGGCGGCTCCAAGACCGAGCCGGAGCTGTCCAAGTTCGGCGGCACCGGCTGGCTGCGGAAGAAGGAGCGGGTCGAGGCGGCCGTCCACGACCTGGCCGCCGAGATGCTCCAGCTCCAGGCCATCCGCGCCGCCCAGCCCGGGTTCGCCTACCCGCCGGACACCGACTGGCAGCACGAGTTCGAGGCCAGCTTCCCGTACCAGGAGACGCCCGACCAACTCACGACCCTCAAGGAACTGAAGGCCGACATGCAGAAGGCCCGGCCGATGGACCGCCTCATCTGCGGCGACGTCGGCTACGGCAAGACGGAGCTGGCCGTCCGGGCCGCGTTCAAGGCCGTGGACAACGGCAAACAGGTGGCCGTGCTGGTGCCGACGACGGTGCTCGCCGAGCAGCACCTGCGGACGTTCTCCCAGCGGTTCGCCGAGTACCCGTACGTCGTCGAAGGCGTCAGCCGCTTCAAGACGCAGGGTGAGCAGCGCCGCATTCTCCAGCGGGTCGCGGCCGGCGGCATCGACGTCGTCATCGGCACCCACCGGCTGGTGAGCGAGGACGTGCGGTTCAAGGACCTGGGGCTGGTCATCATCGACGAGGAGCAGCGGTTCGGGGTCGAGCATAAGGAGAAGCTCAAGCGGCTGCGGGCGATGGTGGACGTGCTGACGCTTACCGCCACGCCGATCCCGCGGACGCTGCACCTGGCCCTGCTCGGCATCCGCGACATCTCCAACCTCGAGACGCCGCCGCCGGACCGGCTGCCGATCGAGACGCGGATCAGCCGATTCGACCGGGCCCTGGTCCGCCAGGCGATCCTGCGGGAGCTGAACCGGGAGGGGCAGGTGTACTTCGTCCACAACCGGGTGCAGGACATCCACGCCGTCGCCTCGGAGGTGCAGTCGCTCGTCCCGGAGGCGCGGGTGGTGATCGCCCACGGTCAGCAGCACGCCGACGAGCTTGAGGAGGCGATGACGAAGTTCGTCCGTCGGGAGGCCGACATCCTGGTGGCGACGACGATCATCGAGAGCGGGCTGGACATCCCGAACGCCAACACGATCTTCATCCACGAGGCCGACCGGTACGGGCTGGCCGACATGCACCAGCTCCGCGGCCGGGTCGGCCGGCACAAGAACCGGGCCTACGCCTACCTGCTGCTCGACAGCGACCGCGGGGTGACGCCGGACGCGGCCCGGCGCCTGAAGGCGATCGAGGAGTTCACCGAGCTGGGGGCCGGGTTCAAGATCGCCCTCCGCGATCTTGAAATCCGCGGGGCCGGCAACATCCTCGGCACGCAGCAGTCCGGCCACATCGCGGCGGTCGGGTACGAGCTTTACTGTCAGTTGCTCGAAAACGCCGTGCGGTCGATGAAGAAGCTGCCGGCGAAGGCGCCGCTGGAGACGACGATCGACCTGCCGTGGCCGGCGTATCTGCCGCACGACTACGTGCCGGACCAAAAGGGGCGGATCGAAGTGTACCGCCGACTGGCCCGGGTGCGAGACGCGGCGAAGCTGGACGACTTCCGCCAGGAGTTGCGGGACCGGTACGGCCCGCTGCCGGAGCCGGCCGAGTGGCTGCTGCGGGCGGCGGAGGTGCGGCTACTGGCGGCCCGGTGGGGCATCACCAACGTCCACCGGCTGGACAAGGACATCGTGCTGACGTACCGCAGCGGCCGGCTGGTGAAGAAGCTGGCAGAGCGGGCCGGGCCGCGGCTGCGGGTGGTGGACGAGAAGAGCGCCTACTGGCGGCTGCGGCCGGGCGAGGAGGACGGCGCGCGGCTGGCCGAGCAACTGCGAGCGCTGTTGGCCGCGTAACGCCCGGGCCCGGGGCCGCCTGGCGGCCCCGGGCCCGGGGTTGGTCACCCGTGCGGCTGCAGCTGGGGGCGACTGAGCTTCGCCCCGATCGAGCCGATCGAGAGCGACTCGAGGAAGTCCCGGTCGGCGCACAGGTCCATGGCCTCCTCCTCCGTCATGGCCTTGGTGGAGTGCACCTCCTCTTCCCCGCCGCCCTGGGCCCAGGCGCTCTCCCACAACACGGCGAGCAGGTGGGTGCCGGCCTGCATGGCCTTCACCGTCCGGGCGCCGAACTTCTTCCACAGGAACTTCGCCCGGTCCGCCCGGGTGCCCTTGAACTTGAGGAACGCCTCGACGATGTCGGGCGGCGGGAGCAGCCTGAACGTGGCCCGCATCAGCTCGACGGTCTTGCAGGCCGCGGTGAACCCGTCCTCGATCAGCTCGCCCGCGGCGACTTTGGGCGTCCCGTCCAGGCCGTCGAGGATCTCGTCCCGGTGGGAGTTCACCATGTCGTCCTCGTAGGCGCTGTGGACGCCCTTGCCGAGGGGGTCTTCCACCTCCTCCTCGGTACCGTTGCGGTGGTGCACCGTCCGGGTGACCGGCCGCAGCGGGTCGCCGTCGTGCAGGTACGAGATGTGGAGCGGCTGGCAGGCGTCGCCCAGGTAGTGCGTGAGCACGCCGGCGGCGCAGGCGAACTCGGCCCCCCGGCCCGCGGCGGCGAACCGGACCATCTCGTCGAAGATCTGCCAGACGCGGAACGGCAGCAGGCCGCGGTGCTTCTGCTCGATCGGCTTGCCCGTCAGCAGATCGCGGACCGAGTCGTAGAACCGGTTCCAGACGTCGGGGTCGACGTTGGCGTCGTCCTCGCACAACTTGAGCAGGTCGTCGCCGGCGTCGTTCGGCTGGTCCATGTCGGCGAAGTGGTTGGGCCCCTCGAACGGGCGGGAGTGGCCCTGCTTGCCGTGCTTCCAGTAGAAGTCGGGCACGTCCGCCAGGTGGACGAAGTCCTGGGAGCCCATGCCCTTGAAGTCGTCGGAGCGGATCGTCTCGTCGTCCGGGGCGATGAGCGGGGCGTTCTTGGTCATCAGCTGCACGAGCTTGGGGTGCTTGCCGGAGAGCTTGTCCGCCACCCGGGACGCGATCGAGAAATGGCCGACCGCCCCCCACGTGTCCGGCTGGTCGAGGTTCCAGTCCCGGACCGGGTCGACGTCGAGCAGGTTGCAGACCGTGCTCAGGCACGTGGCCAGGGCGAACGACTGGGGGTTCGCCCCGCCGGTGAACAGCAGGTGGGACCCCCACTGCACGGCCAGCGGCAGGTACGGGGCGGGGTCGTCCAGCCCGTCCGCGTCGGCGTCCCCCTTGGCTTTCTCGCCCGGCCGCGGCTCGAGCAGCCAGAGGGTGCCGGAGTCGCCCGGGTGGGTGGCGAAGGGGGGGTCGTCCCGGGCCCTGGCCGCCGGCCGGCCGTTCCGCGCCGCCTTGCCGTCGGCGGCGGCCGACCGCGGGCCGATGAAGAAGTCGGCGACGTAGTCGAACCCGCCCTGGGACTTGTACCGGTAGAACAGGCCCTGGATCTCGCCGAGCATCAACCCGCTGGCGGCGCCGCGGCCGCGGACCTGGCAGCCGATCAGGGCCAGGCTCAGGTTCTGGACGGACAGGTCGGCCAGCGGTCCGATCGTGCCGACGTCCTCGACCTGGGCCGTCCAGTCGTCGAGGTTGTCCACATCGACCAGCCCGATGTCGAGATTGACGTAGGCGTTCTTGCCGACGAAGCCGGGGTACAGGTCCATGAACGGCAGGCGGGTCAGCTGGGCGGCGGCGGTCACCCCGACCCGTTCCGTCAGCCCGGCCCGGCGGGTGTACAGGACCTCGCCGGCCTCGCCGGTGACGTGCCGGTTGGTCAGGGCGAAGACCTTGTGGCCGTCGCGGACCAGGCAGGCGACGGTGGCGACGTGCTCCTGGCCCTGCACCCGGGCGATGATCGGCCGGCCGCCGCCGATGTTGTTGAGCGGGAACCGAACCGCCGGCGGCGGCGGGGACCGCAGTTCCCGGGGGGCCGTGACGACGCAGACCGGCACGCGGCGGCCGTCCGGCAGGTATAGCGTCTTGGGCACCATCTCGTTGGGGTCGTACCGGCCGCCGGGGCCGAAGTGGGTGGCCGGCACCCACTCGTCCACGAATGCCAGCACGCACGGCCACGAGTACGGCCGCACCTCCGAGTTCTCCAGCGTCCGCTCGCCGGTGCCGTGCCGCTTGCCCGGGCCGCGCTGGTCCGGCCAGCTGTCCGTGCGGCGGATGCGATACCGGCTCAGCGCGGTCGCCACCACGTGCGGATGCCGCATCAGGTGGACGTGGTACAGGTCCTGGGCGTCGAGGAGGTCCTTCAGGGACAGCTGGTCGTAGTTGTTCAGTGGCGTTTGATACGCCTCCAGGCTACACGACGATCGTTTGGCGTGACTGGTCATGGGGGGTTCCTCGTGAGCGGATGACGACCGGCCGGGGGACGTTCGTGCTGCGGCGGTGGAGACGTGGCCGGCGGGGGCGCGCGGGCCCGCCAAGACCGACCGCGGGCCGCCCACTGGTGGGGCGGTGAGCCGCGGACCGGTTTGTCGCCCGTCGGCCCAGAGGGGGGTGGGCGCATGGGCATCCCCGCCACAGGTCGAAGTCCCCGCCCGCGGCGTGCGGGTCGGGGCGATCCCGACCTCAGGTCGGGCCCGGTCCAAGTCCTGACCGGGTCCGGTTGGTAGAAGTGCGGAGGTCTACTTATGCAATTGAAAAAAAATCGCAAATGCGGACATCAATTTCGGATTTTTGGCAAAAAAACTCAAGTTCGGCTCCGCCCTCACTTCTCTATTGCCCCTGCCTGAACGATCCTACCCAGCCCACTACCTCCCGCCCTCTCGCCCATCGCGTCGGCCACTGTGGCAAGCCCATCGCGGGTCAGGAGTTCGGCTAGGCCGGCGTTGATCCGGCGGATCAAGCCCGGCCCGTGGTAGATCAGGGCCGTGTAGACCTGCACCAGCGATGCACCGTGGCGGAGTGCCCGGTACACATCCTCCGCCGACGCGATGCCGCCGCCACCGATCAGGGAAAACCGCCGGCGGTCGATGCGGTCGGCCCAGGCCCGCAGCGTCGCATCCATGAGGGCGCGGAGCGGCCGGCCGCAGACCACGCCGGGCAGCGCCGCAACTTCGGCCGCCGGCGTCCGCAGTTCGGTCGGCTTGCCCGGCGGGACGTTGAAGCTGAACCCGGCCACGCAGCGGAACGGCTCCGCGACGCTCAACGTCGATTCGATCCGGGCCGGGTCGGTGGTCGCCGTCACTTTCAGGAACACCGGCGGCAGGCGGTCGAGTTCGGCCAGGGCGGCGAGCAGGTCGCGGACCGCGGCCGGGTCATCGAACGGGCTGTGGCCGCCGGCCGTGTTCGGGCAGTTCAGGTTCAGGGCCAGGTAGTCGGCGACACCGACGACCGCTC
>DASXAN010000565.1:0-2617 GCA_036406755.1 Gemmataceae bacterium | reverse complement strand
GGCTCACGCCAGGACGGACCACACCGGCTCGGCCTCACACCTTCAGCAGCCGGCACGCGTCGGCGTAGCCGGGGGCCGGGAATCCGTACTCGCTCGCCGTGACGCGGGCGAGGGCCGCGAGCTGCCGCCAGCGGAACGCCGGCCGGGTCATCGCGAACTCCTCGCTGACCGTGCGGTAGTACTTCTCGGCGTGCAGGGCCCCGTCCTCGCTGACGGCGTACCGCAGGAGCAGGTCGAACGCCGGCCGCGGCGCGTGGCCGAGTTCGCCGTAGCGGTAGACGGCGGCGCAGGCGCGGGCCTGGTCGCGGGCCTTGATCGCCGACTCCGCCTCGGCCAGCAGGGCCGGCCCCTCGGTGCTCTTGAGCGCGGCCAGGTGCTCGGGCTGGGGATACGGCGGCTGGCCGGCGTGGCCGGCCTGCCCGGCCGTGTGGTAGGCGGCCACAATCAGGCTGGCGACGGCGTTGCGGCGGTCGGCGACGCCGGCGATGTTCCGCCAGGCGTTGGCCGCGTCGGAGGCGTGCACGCCGACCGAGGCGCCGTGGACGCTGCCGACCGGCTTGCCGTCCTCGGCCCGGGTGCGGCCCGGGTCGCGGAGCACTAGCCGGTTGGCCGCCAGGGCGATCGCCTCGGCCACGTCCTGTGGGGCGAACCCCTCGGCCAGCGCGGCCGCGGCGGCAGCGGCCGCCTGCTCGCGGCCACCGGCGTAGACCGCCTGGCACAGGTGCTCGACCCAGGCGTCGTCGGCACGGCGGTCGCCGGCCGGGCGGCCCAGCAGTCGGTACTGGTCGAGCAGCTTCGGCAGCGTGGCCCGGACGCCCGGCTCCGCCCGCTTGTGGTCCTTGACGGACTTCTCGCTGTCCACGCAGAACCGCACGGACTGCCGCAACAGCGTCAGGGCCTGCTCCCGGCCGGTCAGGTCCAGCGTCGTCCAGGCCCGCCAGGCGAGTACGACGCGGTGAACGTCGATGTCGTCCTCGACGATGAGCTGGAGCGCGTTGTAGGCGTCGGCGAGTGAGCCGTGGGTCAGGGCGGCCAGGGTCCGCTCGGCGGCGTCCCGGTCGGCGTGCCGGGTGGCCTCGCGCAGCTGCTCGCCGCCGGGCTGTCCCGCCGACAAGGACGCCGGCTCGACCGGGTGCAGGGCCTCATGGTCGCGGCCGCCGGCGTCCTGGATGAAGCGGGTGTTGCGGTGCAGCACCTTGAGCACCGGCAGCGCCCGCCGCTCGGCGGGCAGCTCCTGGGCCATGTGGTAGGACGGCATCAGGGCCATGAAGGCGTGGTAGCCGTTGTAGTTGTGCCCGCCGAAGGTGCGGGCGTTGGCCAGGGCGGCGGCGGCGACCAGGTCCCGCAGGTCGGTGCCGGCTTGCAGCTTCGCCACCAGGGCGGGCAGGAGCTTATCCGGCGGCGTCTGTTGCATCAGGGCCACCAGCGGCTCCCGGTCGCCGAACGTCAGCCGGTCCGGCGGCCCGTCGGCGGCGGCCGCCGGCGTTAGGCCCAGGTCGGCCACCACGGCCGGGCCGACGCTGGCGACCAGCATCCCCCGGCCGACGTCCGCGAGAAACTCCCGGCGGTTGCGGCTCGTCATGGTCGTGCTCCTATCTCGGAATTGGGTCGGTATCTTCAAGAACTAACGCCGCCACGTTACACGTCATCTTATCCAATTCGACTTCAAGCCGCCGGCAGCGGCACGCGGCGGCGGTTGACGAAGACGACAAGGACCGACAGCCCCAGGAGCGACCCGGAGATGACGGCCATCAGGATCAGCGTCAGCCGCAGGCCCTCCCGGGCCCGGGCGGCGTCGCGGTCGAGCGGCCGGATCACCTCCAGCACGCCGACCACGTCGCCCTCCTTCCAGTCCTTCTTGGTGCTGTCGTCGTGGGCGTTGTGGCACTGGACGCACGTCTGCTGCATCCGCTGGGCGGTCGCATACCGCAGCGCCGGCCGGCCCTGCACGTCCTCGAAGCGGTAGAACGGCCGGCCGGGGTCCTGCCGCAGCCGGGCCAGCGCCTGCCGCTCGAAGTCGTCCTTGGGGCCGCCGTCGGTCCGCGGGCGGAACGGGTGGTCGCTGTAGAGCCGGGCCTGCACCCCGGATTCGCTGCCTTCGCTCAGGTGCCGGCCCAGGTCGATGGTGAACGTCGCCGGCAGCGGGATGGCGCCGGGGCGGGTGAGGTAGTCGTGGGTCGCCGCCACCCCCTTGAGCTTGGCCCGCTCGACCACGTCGGCGCTGTAGAAGTTGTTGACCACGTTGAGGATTTCCGACTCCTGGGCGGCACCCTCCAGCGCGCTGGCCCGCACCAGCGACTCGGACAGGCGGGACAGCTCCCACAGCCCGTACGCCGAGCTGAGCGAGACGGCCAGCAAGAGGCCGGCGGCGACCGGGTTGCGGCGACACCACCGCCCGAGCCGCGCCAGCCGGCCGACCGGCCGCGCCCGGATCGGCTCGCCCCGCAGGAACCGCCGCAGGTCGTCGGCCAGGTCCTGGGCCGTGGCGTACCGGCGGGCGGGGGCCTTGCCCATCGCCTTCAGGCAGACCGTCTCCAGGTCGCGGGGCACCTGGTCGTTGAGCTGACGCGGCGGCCGCGGCTCGGCGTGCAGCACCTGGAGCACGAGCATCGACCGG
>DASXAN010000564.1:0-9738 GCA_036406755.1 Gemmataceae bacterium | reverse complement strand
CGCTCGCCCCGCTCGCGGCGAAACGAGAACGACATGGGAATGATCGGCCAACCGCTGCCGCACGACTCCGCCCGCGAACATGTGCGCGGCGAGGCGGTGTACGTCGACGACCTGCCGCCGCTCCGCGGCGAGCTGGTGGTCGATTTCGTCGGCAGCCCGGTCGTCCACGGGCGGGTCGTGTCCGTGGACGTCACGGTCGCCCGCCAGGTTCCCGGCGTCGTCGCCGTGTTCACCGCCGCCGACGTGCCGGAGAACCTGGTCGGCCCCGTGTTCCACGACGAAGAGTTGCTGGCGTCCGAAATCGTTCACGTCCGCGGCCAGCCGATTATCGCCATTGCCGGCGAGAATCGCACGGCCGTGGCCGCCGCGAAGGCACTCGTGCGGATTGAAATCGAGCCGCTGTCGCCGGTGGTGACGATCGCGGAGGCGATTGAGCGGCAGCAGTTCATCGGCCCGACCCGGCACATCGCCCGCGGCGACGCGGCCGCCGCACTGGAGCAGGCCGAGCACCGCCTCTCCGGCGAGCTGCACATCGGCGGCCAGGAGCACTTCTACCTCGAAACGCAGGCCGCGATCGCAATCCCCGGCGAGGCGGGGACGATCAGGGTTCACTCGTCCACGCAGAACCCGACCGAGATTCAGGCGGTCGTCGCCCGCTGCCTGCAGCGGCCACTCGCCCAGGTGGTCTGCACGTGCCGGCGGATGGGCGGCGGGTTCGGCGGCAAGGAGACGCAAGCCGCCCTGCCGGCGCTGCTCGCGGCCCTGACGGCGGCGAAGACCGGCCGGCCGGCCCGGTGCGTGCTCGGCCACGAGCAGGACTTCCGCACCACCGGCAAGCGGCACCCGTACTTGGCCCGCTACGAGGTTGGCTTCGACTCTACCGGCCGGGTCAGCGCCCTCAAGACGGACTTTTTCTCGAACGGCGGCTACTCGGCCGACCTGTCGCTGGCCGTGATGGAGCGGACGCTGCTCCACGCCGAGAATGCCTACTTCATCCCGGATGTCGCGTTCACCGGCACCGTCTGCCGGACGAACCTGCCGTCCAACACGGCGTTCCGCGGGTTCGGCGGGCCGCAGGCCGTGGCGACGATGGAGAACGTCATCGAGGAGATCGCCGCCTACCTCGGTGTCGATGCCCTGGAAGTCCGCCGCCGTAACCTCTACGGCGTCGAGACGAACAACGTCGCCCCCTACGGTCAGCTTCTCCGCGATCACCGCTTGCGGGAGATTCTCGACCGCCTCGCCGCGTCGTCGGACTACGCCGAGCGGCGGGCGGCTGCGGCCGAGTTCAACGCCGCGTCCCGCACGCACCTGAAGGGCATCGCCCTGACGCCGGTGAAGTTCGGCATTAGCTTCACCCGCCGGACGATGAACCAGGCGAACGCCCTGGTCAACGTCTTCCTCGACGGCACCGTGCAGGTTTCGACCGGCGGCACCGAAATGGGCCAGGGGTTGCACACGAAACTGCGGCAGATCGTCGCCGACCAGTTCGGCATCTCGGCCGACGCCGTTCGTGTCATGGAGACTTCGACGGAGAAGAATCACAACACCTCGCCCACGGCCGCATCGGCCAGCACCGACCTGAACGGTGCCGCCGCCGTGCGGGCGTGCGAGCCGATCCGCGACCGGCTGGCGGGGGTTGCCGCCGCGATGCTCGCGGACGCCGGCATCGAGCCGTCGCCGGAGAGCATGGCGTTCGCCGGCGGCTGGGTGATCGACCGGCGGGCGCCCGAGCGGCGGTTGCCCTTCGCCGCCGTCGTGAAGGAGGCGTACGAACGGCGGGTGGACCTGGGCAGCCGCGGGTTCTACGCCACGCCCGGCGTGGACCTGAACCGCGAGACCGGCCGCGGCACGCCGTTTCTGTACTACACCTGCGGGGCCACGACGGCCGAGGTGTTGATCGACCGCTTCACCGGCGAACTTCGGGTTCATCGGGTCGATCTGCTCATCGACCTGGCGCGGATGATCAACCCGGCCATCGACCGCGGCCAGGTGATCGGCGGCTTCGTGCAGGGGATGGGCTGGGTGACGACCGAGGCGTTGCTGTACGGGCCGGACGGGGCGCTGTGGTCGGACTCGGCGACGACGTACAAGATCCCGAACGTGACCGACGTCCCGCCGGTGTTCAACGTGGACTTCCTCGACGGCCCGGACAACCGGACGAACGTCTGCGGCGGCAAGGCGGTCGGCGAGCCGCCGCTGCTGATGGCGGTGGCCGTGTGGGCGGCGGTGAAGCAGGCACTGGCGACCCAGTTGGATTTGCCGGCGACGAACGAGGAAATCCTTCGGCGGCTGACGGAACAGGTCAGCCGCTTGCGGCTCAGCGAGACGCGGCCTGCAAAGCCGCAAGTGGCGGGGAGTATTCGATGACGGAAGAAGACTACATGCGCCTGGCGATCGCGAAGACCCGGGAGGGGATCGCGGCCGGGCAGTCGCCGTTCGGGTCGGTGATCGTCCGCGGCGGCGAGGTCGTCGCGGTCACGCACAACACCGTCTGGATGACGACCGACCCGACCGCCCATGCCGAGGTCAACTGCATCCGCGCCGCCGCGACGGGCCTCAAGACGATCTTCCTCCGCGGCTGCACGCTGTACTCGACGACCGAGCCGTGCCCGATGTGCCTGTCGGCCATCCACTGGGCGAAGATCGAGCGGGTCGTGTTCGGGGCGACGATCGCGGACGCGGCCGAGGCCGGTTTCACCGAACTCATGTTCCCGGCCCGGGAGCTGGCCCGCCAGGGCGGCAGTCCGCTGATCGTTGAAAGCGGGCTCTTGCAGCGGGAGTGCGCCGCCCTGTTCGACGAGTGGAAGCGATCCGGAAAGGCCCGGCCGTACTGATGCGCGACCTCCTGACCGAACTGGAGCGGGTGATCGACCGGGGGCTGGCGTGTGCCTGCTGCACGGTCGTCGCCACCCGCGGATCGACGCCGCAGAAGGCGGGGGCGAGCATGCTCGTCTACCCCGACGGCACCCAGGCGGGGACGCTCGGCGGCGGGTGCGTCGAGGCCGAGGTGCGGCGGCGGGCGCTGCACGCCCTGGCCGCGGCCGGCGGCCCGGCGTTGCACACGTTCACTCTTGATGACGATTTCGGCTGGGACGACGGCCTGATTTGCGGTGGGCGGATGACGATCCTGGCCGCCCCGCTCAGCCCGGCGGCGGCCGACTACTACCGCCGGCTGCGGCAACTGATCGACGCCGGCGACGGCTGCACGGAACTGGTCGCGCTGCCGGAGAACCGGGCCGGGTTGCCGGCCGGGGCCCGCTACCTGTTCGACGCCGCCGGCCAGCCGGCCGCCGCCCTGGACGGCCCGCCCGCCGCCGACCTGGCCCGCCTGCTGCCGCCGACCGACCCCCGGCCGCGGCCGGCCGTCGCGGACGGGATGGCGGTGCTGCCCGTCCCGCCGCGGGTGACGCTCCTGATCGTCGGCGGTGGTCACGTCGGCCAGGCGGTGGCGAAGCTGGCGGCCGAATGCGACTTCGACGTGTGGGTGTTGGACGACCGGGACGCGTTCGCCAACGCCGGCCGATTCCCACGGGCGGAGCGGCTCATCGTCGGTGACATCGGCCGGACGCTCAGAGACCTGGTGGCCGAGGTCACGCCGCACACCTACGCCCTGATCGTCACCCGCGGTCACAACCACGATGAGGAGGCGCTGTATCACCTGGCGGCGACGCCGGCCGGGTACGTCGGCATGATCGGCAGCAAGCGGAAGGTGAAGCTGATCTTCGACGACCTGCGGGCCAAGGGGGTATCTGAGGAGGCGCTGGCCCGCGTCCGCGCCCCGGTCGGGCTGGAGATCGGGTCGCAGACGGTGGCGGAGATCGCGGTGAGCATCGTGGCGGAACTGGTCGCACGGCGGAACACGGGCAATCCCGGTTAGCCGCGACGCGCAGCGGAGCGCTCGCGCGAGCGCTCCGCTGCGCGTCGCGGCTAACCTGTGGAGAATCGAGCATGGGCGCCACCCCAGAGATCGTCGAGCTGACGGCCGACGTGTCCGGCTCGCCGTACTACAACCGTGACATGGCCCCGGTCCCGGCGGCCGGGCGGAAGTGGGCGGCGAAGGATTTCGCCGTCCTCTGGGTGTCGATGTCGGCGTGCATCACGACGTACACGCTGGCGTCCTCGGACATCGCCCACGGCATGAGCTGGTGGCAGGCCGTCCTGACGATCCTCCTGGGAAACGTCATCGTCCTGGTCCCGATGGTGCTCAACGCCCACGCCGGGACCAAGTACGGCATTCCGTTCCCGGTCTACTGCCGGGCGTCGTTCGGCGTGCTCGGGGCCAACGTGCCGGCCCTGATGCGGGCCCTCGTGGCGTGCGGATGGTTCGGCATCCAGACGTGGATCGGCGGCTGGTCGCTCTACAAAATCCTGGAGATGCGGTTCCCCGACTGGAAAGCACTGCCGCCGGTCGACGGCCTGGGCATCAACGCGGCCCAGCTCGCCTGCTTCCTGGCCTTTTGGGCGCTCAACATCCTCATCATCTATCTTGGCATCGAATCCATCAGGTTTCTGCTCAACATCAAGGCGCCGCTGTTGATCGCCCTCGGGATCGCGCTGCTGGCCTGGGCCGTCTCGCAGGCCGGCGGGTTCGGGCCCATCCTGAGCAAGCCGTCGGAGTTCGTTGCCGGGGGACGATTAGAAGGGCAGTTCTGGGCGTATTTCTTCCCGGCGCTGACCGGGGCCGTCGGTTACTGGGCGACGCTGTCACTCAACATCCCCGATTTCAGCCGGTACGCCTACTCCCAGCGTGACCAGGTCGTCGGACAGACCGTCGGCCTGCCGGCCTCGATGGCCCTGTATTCGTTCATCGGCGCGGCCGTGACGTCGGCGGCGGTGATCATTTACCCGAACGTGCCGGAAAAGGAACTGTGGGACCCGGTGGTCGTGATCTCGAAGTTCCAGAACCCGGCCGTGTTGGTCGTGGCCCTGGTCGCCCTGAGCCTGGCGACGCTGGCGACCAACATCGCCGCCAACGTGGTCAGCCCGGCCAACGACTTCGCGCACGTCTGGCCGCGGCGGATCGGGTTTCGCACCGGCGGGCTCATCACGGGGATCATCGGCATCCTGATCCAACCGTGGAAGCTGTACGCCGACCCGTCCGGGTACATCTACACGTGGCTGATCGGCTACTCGTCGCTGCTCGGGGCGATCGGCGGCGTGCTGATCGCGGATTACTTCGTCATCCGCAAGACGCGACTCGACTTGGCCGGCTTGTACGTCAAGGACGGGCCGTACTGGTACTCCGGCGGCGTCAACCCGGTCGCGCTCGTCGCGCTGGTGCTGGGAATCCTGCCGTGCGTGCCGGGCTTCCTGACGACGATCCATGTGGCGGACTTCGGCTCGCTGTGGAGCGAGGTGTACAAGTACGCGTGGTTCGTCAGCTTTGCCGTGTCATTCCTGGTTTACCTTGTGTTGACGGCACTGCGGCGCTAGCGGCTTGCGGGTTTGCGGGCGCCGCATAGCCGCAAGCGGCTCACGTCTTCCCCGTCTTCCAGATCGGGTCGTGGTGCGACTCCGCCGCCGACGCGAACCACCGCGTCATCGTCACCTTCTGCCGCGTGTAGAAGTGGACGCCCTCGACCCCCTGGATGTGCAGGTCGCCGAAGAACGACTGGTTCCAGCCGGTGAACGGGAACCACGCCATCGGGGCCGGCACGCCGACGTTGATGCCGATCATCCCGGCGTTGAAGTGCTGCTTGAACTGCCGGGCCGCGTAGCCGCTGCGGGTGAAGATCGACGCCCCGTTGCCGTACGGCACGTTCCGGCCCAGGGCCAGGGCCTCGTCCAGGTCGCCGGCCCGTAGCACGGACAGCACCGGGCCGAAAATCTCCTCCTTCGCCACCCGCATTTGCGGGGCGACCTTGTCCAGCACACTCGGGCCGATCACGAACCCGTCGCCCTTCGCCGCCGGCCGGCCGTCGAGCGCGACCGCCGCCCCCTCCTGTTTGGCGGTATCGAGATAGCCGGCGACGCGGTCGCGGTGCTCCCGCGTAATGACCGGCCCCATGTCCACCGCCGCCCCGCCGTCGGTCGGCCCGACCGTCATCTTGCCCGCCTGCGAACACAGCAACTCCACCAGAGGGTCGGCAATCTTGCCGACCGGCACGGCCACGCTGCCGGCCATGCACCGCTCGCCGGCGCAGCCGAACGCCGCCGCCTGGATCGCCTTGGCCGCCTGCTCCAGGTCGGCGTCCGGCATGACGATCAGGTGGTTCTTCGCCCCGCCGGCGGCCTGCACCCGCTTGCCGTGCTTCGACCCGACCTCATACACGTGCTTGGCCACCGCCGTCGAGCCGACGAACGAAATCGCGGTAACGAGCGGGTGCGTCAAGAGCGCGTCCACGCACTCTTTGTCCCCGTGAACGAGGTTGAACACGCCGTCCGGCAGGCCGCACTCGGCGAGCAGTTCGCCCAGCCGCACGGCCGACAGCGGCACCTTCTCGGACGGCTTGAGTACGAACGTGTTGCCGCACGCCAGGGCGACCGGGAACATCCACAGCGGCACCATCGCCGGGAAGTTGAACGGCGTGATGCCGGCACAGACGCCGACCGGATGGCGGACCGTCTCGCAGTCCACGTTGGTCGCGATGTTCGGCAGCGTCTGCCCCATGAGCAGGCTCGGGACGCCGCAGGCGAACTCGACCATCTCCACGCCCCGCTGGACCGATGCCCGGGCCTCGGGCAGCGTCTTGCCGTGCTCGCGGGTGACGAGCTTCGCCAGCTCGTCGGCGTGCTTCTCCAGATTCTCCCGGTAGCGGAACAGGAAGCGGGCACGGTCCACGGCCGGCGTCTCGGCCCACGCCGGCAGGGCGTCGGCCGCCGCCCGGACGGCGGCATCAACCTCCGCCGCCGTGCACAGCGGCACGCGGGCGATGACCTTGCCGGTGGACGGGTTGTAGACGGGGCCGGTGAGGTCGGACGTGCCGGCCCGCCAGCGGCCGGCGACGAGCATGGGGACGAGTTCGGCGGTGGCGGTCGGGCTCATGGCGGTCTCCGAGGTGGTGACCGCATTCTACCGACCGCCGCCGCCGCGGGGAGGTTCGGCTACGGCTTCACCCGCTCGTACTTCGCCAGGAACAATTGCGTCCCGGGCTTCGACTTGAACTCGGTCGGCCGGGCCTTGCCGCTCAGGTCGTAGCAGACGGCTAGCGTGTCGCCCTTCAGTTCGTAGATCGCCGGGAACGTCTTGCCCTTGTTCGGCCCGTCCGTGCCCGTGACTTCCATCGCCTTTGGGGTCACGTCCGGGAAGTACTTTACCGTCCCCTCGTCCTTGGACTCGGCCTGGACCACGTACTTGCCGGGGGACAGCGTCAGCTTGATCCCCTTGGCCACTTGCGGCGGGAACTTGTGCCCGCCCACCTCGCCCTCGACCAGTTGCCAGGTGCCCTCGACCATCTTGCCCTCCTTGTCGGCCGCCTTGTCGTCGGCCCGCGCAGCCCCACACAGGGCCAGGCCGACGGTCGCAGTCGTCACAATAATCGCTCTCATCGCAACTCCCGAATTCGCTCGTGGTGGTGGGACCGGACTACCCCCTCCGGCCGGGCAGCGGCCGGACCGGAACCATGCAGTCGATGTCGAACGTTTCCCAGCCGATCTCGGCAGGGTTGCGGCGGTAGACCTCCATCGCCGGCCGCCGGGTCGGCTCGTGGCCGCTGGCGGGGAGCCAGGTCCGGAACAGGTAATTCCAGGCCCGGTCCAGCTTATGAATGTCCCCCCGGCAGCGGATAGCCGCGAATCGGCCCGCCGGGATCGCGGCCGAGCTGACCTCCCGGCTGGGGGCGAACCGTGCCGGCAGGACGAGGGCGAAGTCGTAGCGGTACTTCTGCCGTGGGGTCACGTTCGGGTCGTCCTGCGACATGCCGATCAGCTCCGCCCCGGGCACCAGGCCGTGCCGGCGGCCCCACGCCATCAGCCGGTCGAACGCGGCCAGGAGCCGGTCCGGCGTCTGCATGCCGATCGCCCGCACGTAGGCAATCGGCTGGGTCGGCCGCTCGACGAGCCGCGGCCGGAACCGGTCCGGGTTCGCCGGGTCCGGTGGCTTGCCGAAACCGTAACCGGCGTTGGGCAGCAGGTCTTGCCGAATCTTGCTCTCCTCGACGAACCGCACCGGGGTGAAGTGGCGCGGGCTGAAACCGTACGCCTGCTTGAACGCCCGCGAGAAGTCCGGCCCGCCGGCGAATCCGCACCGCAGGGCGACGTCGGTCAGGGTGGCCCGCGGCCCGTGGGTCATCAGAAACACGGCCTTCTCCAGCCGCAGCCGCCGGGTGAAGGCGTGGACCGGCTCGCCCACCAAGGCGGTGAACAGGCGGTGGAAGTGGAACGGCGAGAAGTGGGCAACGCGCGCCAGTCGGGCGAGCGGGAGCGGTTCGTCGAGGTGGTCGCCGATGTAGTCGATGACGCGATTGATCCGGTCCGCGTACACCGTCTGAGACTCGGTCGCCTTCACGGGCCGCCTCCGCCGGGCGCGGCGGCCGCACGGGCGCCGCCGCTTGAACCGCCCGGCCACACGGGTAAGATCGAAGCTACGATACCGAACCCGAGGGGGCTTCGCCATGCCGCGCATCGTCCGGGGGGGACTGATCCAGGCCACGCTCTGCGAGCCGACCACGTCGCCGATTGAGAAGATCAAGGGGTCAATGATCGAGAAGCACGTCGGTCTGATCGCCCAGGCGGCCGACCGCGGCGCCCAGGTCGTGTGCATGCAGGAGCTGTTCTACGGCCCGTACTTCTGCGCCGAGCAGCAGACCAAGTGGTACAACCTGACCGAGCGCGTCCCGGACGGGCCGACGACCAAACTTATGTGCTCGTTGGCGAAGAAGCACAACATGGTGCTGGTCGTGCCGGTGTACGAGGAGGATCTGCCGGGCGTCTATTACAACACGGCCGCCGTCATCGACGCGGACGGCTCCTACCTCGGCAAATTCCGCAAGATGCACATCCCGCAGTGCGACCCGGGCTTCTTCGAGAAGTTCTACTTCCGCCCCGGCAACCTCGGGTACCCGGTCTTTCAGACCAAGGTCGGCAAGGTCGGCGTCTACATCTGCTACGACCGCCACTTCCCGGAGGGGGCCCGGTGCCTGGGCCTCAACGGGGCGGAGATCGTGTTCAACCCGTCGGCGACGGTGGCGGGGCTGAGCGAATACCTGTGGAAGTTGGAGCAGCCGGCCCACGCGGTCGCCAACCAGTACTTCGTCGGGGCGATCAACCGGCCGGGGTATGAGGAGCCGTGGCGGATCGGCGAGTTCTACGGCCAGAGCTACTTCTGCGACCCCCGGGGGCAGATGCTGGCCGTCGGCAGCCGCGACCACGATGACGTCGTGATCGCCGACCTCGACCTCGACCAGATTCGCGAAGTCCGCAACACCTGGCAGTTCTATCGCGATCGCCGCCCCGAGACGTACGGCTCGCTGGTCCAGCTCTGAGGGAGAGACGCATGACGACCGACGGATCAAGCCCGGCGACGGCGGCCAGGACGGCGACACCCTTGCCGCCCTCCCCGCACACGCCCGCCCCGTACGACGGCCCGACGCGCGACGAGGTGCTCGCGCTGCGCCGGGAGTATCTCTCGCCGGGCTTGATCACCTATTATCGCGAGCCCCTGCTGATCGTCGAAGGCCGCATGCAGTATCTCTGGGACGAGACCGGCAAGCAGTACCTCGACGCCTTCGCCGGCATCGTCACGGTCTCCGTCGGGCATTGCCATCCCGCCATCGTCGAGAAAGTGCGGGCCCAGCT
>DASXAN010000563.1:0-6405 GCA_036406755.1 Gemmataceae bacterium | reverse complement strand
CTGAAGCTGGCTGACGACGAGCGGCTGACCGCGTTCCAGGCCGACATCCCGCGGTAACCGCCAACGCTTACCCCCGCCGCCTGACCCGGGCCCTCACTGACGCGGGACCAGGGGCACGGATGCTCCGCCTCTTACCCCCTGGCCAGAGCTTCCCGCGATGACGACTCGCACCTTTACCCATCGCCCGCCGTGCCCGACCTGCAACGCCCCGACGCTGCTCAGGAACCGCTCGACCGACGAACGGGTCTGCGTCAGCTGCACTACCTTCCGCCCCGCGGACTCCTCCCGCGGCCGCCCGCGGCGGACACCGGCCAAAGGACGGCGGACAATGTGCCACACGCCGGCGTAGTGTAGCAAGCTCGGTGGGAGGCACCGGGGCGACGCATTTCGCAGCACGTTTTCGCGGGACTTGGGACACGCCTGCCCGATGTGCCGCAGATTCTGCTCGCCGCGGCGGCCCTAGCCCTTCAAGGGCCGGCCACGGCCGCAATGCGGGCCGGCTTCTCGCGCCACCGCAAACCGATCGCGGCCGGCCGCCCCGGCCGGCGATGATTCCGAAGAAAACCGACCCCGCCTGACGTGTTTCGCGCGGCCACGTCGCATGGAGAGGTGGTCCCACGGTTTGTCACCCGGAGGCTAACGCCGTCGGCTCGACCGCGGATGAGTCTGTCAAACGGCGGTCGCGGCGCGGTGCCCGGCGGCCGGCCAGGACCGCGGAGGTCGCTACCATGCCCATCCGAGTGCTGCTCGACGGCACCTTTACGGCGACGGTCAACTACTACCAGACGTTCCCGACCGAGCCGATCGTCAAGCCGAACGCCGACCTGGACGTCAAGGTGCCGATCGACCCGGCGGACAAGATCAACCCAATCACCCTGCTCGCGCTGCTGACGCGGATGCTGGCGCTGCCGGCCACCGAGAAGCATCTGCTGATAGTCACCCACGGCAACGAGGCTGGGCTACCGTTCCCCCCGGCCCCCGGAAGCGAGCAGCACGCCGAAGCCGACAACCTGAACACCCTGACCGTGGTCGGCAAGGTGCTCAAACAAATCCCGGACGTGCTCAAGCGGCCGCTGGACCAACAGCCGGCCGAGTTCGCCAAGCTGTTGCAGACGGCGAAGAACCTCGACAAGTCGGAGGTGTTCCCCGCCGCGTCGCTGGCGGCGCTCCTGTCGCCCGAAGACGACGACGAGCCGGACACGCCGGCGAAGAAACAGGACCGGCAGAAGAAGGCGGTCGCCCTCTTCCAGGCGATCGTCGAGTGGACTCTGAACGCGTTGGCGGGCAAGAACGACCCGCTCCCGGCCGGCGCCACGACCGGCGGGACGGCGTACCGCCTCAAGGTCAACCGCAGCCAGCTGGACGAATTGCTGAAGAAGGGCAACGAGGTGTGGGGTCGGTTCGACCGCATCGACTTCCGCGGCTGCAGCATCGGCAAGAGCACAAACGTGCTGGAGGTGATCCGCGCCTACTTCGGCTGCCGGCAGGTGTGCGCCCCCGACGTGCTCGCGTTCGACGGGACCATGACGGTCGTGGTCGACCCGAAGTTCGACGCGAAGCTCGACGCCAACATCGACGCGGTCACCCGGGGGCAGGCGGTCGCCGGCCACGCCCCGGTCAAGCGGGACAAGGCCACGAACAAGGTGGTGAAGTACCCGCTCGCCCAGATGCCGATGACCCGGCGGTTCGACGCCGACAAGGCCCGGCCCGGGGACGAGGTGTTCATCCGGATGTGGATCACCGACATCGAACCGCACCACATGCCCGACTGGTGGATGCGGGCCGTCTCGGCGTCGAGCGTCGAGCAGTTCGTCAAGGACATGATCTCCCCGGACGTCTCGCGGTGGACGGCCCGCGGCTCGCTGCCGGTGTGGGGCCTGTGGCTGGTGGACGACTTCAACACGCCGCCACCGGCCGTGGTGACCGTTGATCCGAACGCCGGATATCTCGACCCGACCCGGTCGCCCCCGCCGCCGCCGCCGTTTGCCCTGGCCCGCGACCCCGAGTACCGCAACCACCTGATCTGCGTGCCCTGACACCAACCCCTCCCGATGGAAGGCTGGACGATCCCATGCCCGCCACCTTCACCCAGGCCGATTCGCCGATGAAGCTGACGACGCCCCTCGGGGCGGACGCCCTCCTGCTGACCGGCTTCGGCGTCAACGAGGGCATCTCGCAGCTCTTCCACGCCCAGCTCGACGTCGTGGCCACGAACGACCAGGACGTGCCGTTCGACAAGCTCTTGGGGCAAAGGGCGACCGTGGAAGTGGCCGTCGGGTCGGGCAAGAGCCGGTTCTTCAGCGGCATCGTCGTCCGGGTCGCCCAGGGCGGCCGCGACCAGACGTTCACCGGCTACCGGCTGGAACTCGCCCCCCAGTGCTGGCTGCTCACCCGCCGCTGGCAGAGCCGTATCTTCCAGCACGTCTCCGTGCCGGACATCCTCAAAAAGGTGCTCGCCGGGCTGGACGTCGCCTTTGAGATCCAGGGGACGCTCCCGCCGCGGGACTACTGCGTGCAGTACCGCGAGTCGGACTTCAACTTCGCCAGCCGGCTCATGGAGGAAGAGGGCATCTACTACTTCTTCAAGCACACCAAGGCCGGGCACAAGATGGTCGTGGCCAACACGCCCCAGAGCCACCCGGAGTTGCCCGAGCAGAGTAAGGTGATCTTTGAGGGGGTGTTCGGCGGGTCGCGGGACGAGATGCGGGTCGTCTCCTGGGGGAAGGTGCAGGAGCTGCGGTCCGGCAAGTATACCCTCTGGGACCACTCGTTCGAGCTGCCGCACAAGCGCCTGGAGGCCGAGAAGCCGATCGCCGACAGCGTCCAGGTCGGCCAGGTGACGCACAAGCTGAAGTTCGGCGACAACGGCAAGCTGGAGATCTACGACTACCCCGGCGAGTACGCCCAGCGGTTCGACGGCGTGGACAAGGGCGGCGGGGACAAGGCGGCCGACCTCCAGAAGATCTTCGACGACAACAAGCGGACGGCGGCCATCCGCATGGAACAGGAGGCGGTGCCCGGCCTGGTCATCCAGGGGACCGGCTACTGCCGGCACTTCGCCAGCGGGCACAAGTTCACGCTGGAGCGGCACTTCAACGCCGACGGCCCGTACCTCATCACCGGGGTGACGCATGTGGCCCGTAGCAGCAACTACCTCTCCTCGGACGGCGCGGCGTTCCAGTACTCCAACAGCTTCACCTGCATCCCGTTCGCCCAGCCGTTCCGGCCGCAGCGGACGTCGCTCAAGCCGTTCGTGCAGGGGACGCAGACGGCCGTCGTGGTCGGCCCGAAGGGCCAGGAAACCTTCACCGACAAGTACGGGCGGGTGAAGGTCCAGTTCCACTGGGACCGCGAAGGCAAACGGGACGCGGACAGCTCGTGCTGGGTGCGGGTCGCCCAGTTCTGGGCCGGCAAGCGGTGGGGAGCGTCCTTCACCCCTCGCATCGGCCAGGAGGTGATCGTCGCCTTCCAGGAGGGCGACCCGGACCAGCCGATCGTCATCGGCAGCGTCTACAACGCCGACCAGATGCCCCCGTACCTGGGCGACGGCCCCGACGCCCGCCACAAGAACGACCCCAAGGTGAGCGGGGTGAAGTCAAACACCACCCCCGGCGGCGGCGGGTTCAACGAGTGGCGGTTCGACGATACCAAGGGCAACGAGCAGGTGTTCGTGCACGCCCAGCGGGACTACGACCTGCGGGTCAACAACGACCGGCGGGAGGCGGCCCAGAACGCGCACCTGATCGTCGGCTGCCAGGACAAGGACGGCAAGAAGTCCGGCGACCAGAAGGAGGAGGTGTACCGGAACAAGCACCTCAAGGTCCACAAGGACCAGGAGGAGCACATCGGCGGCGACATGAAGTTGCACGTCGGCGGGGTGGACGGCGGTAAGGGGAATGCGGACGTGCTGATCAATGGGAAGAAGACGGAGACGATCGGCGGCGAATACCACCTGCGTGTCAAGGGCGAGGTGTTTGAACAGGTTGATAACTTCTACAATTTGACGCTCAAGAATGAGCGGTTCGTCACCGCCGAAGGCAACGACATCCTGCATATCAAGCTCGACCGGGCGGTCAAGGTCGATGCGTCCGACAACCTTCAGGTTGGCGCCAATCAGTTGGCCAAGATCGGGGGCCGCTGCGCCGCGGACGTCGGGCAGGAGATCCACTTCAAGGCCGGCCAGACGGTCGTCATCGAGGCCGGGACGCAGCTCACGTTGAAGGTGGGCGGGAATTTCATCGACATCAATTCCGGCGGCGTCTTCATCAAAGGGGCGGCCGTGGCGATCAACAGCGGCGGGTCGCCGGCGACCGGGGCCGGCGCCGACCCGACCGGCCCCCAAGAGGCCGAGCCGCCTTCCGATGCGGCCGAGGCTGAGCCGGCCAAGCCGGATGCGCCCGATGACGCCCTGTCCGGGCAGAAGTCAAGCCCCTGATCTCGGGCCGGCGGCCCCTGGCACCTGGCCGGGGGCGTCGCGGGACCGGGGGCCGACCCGGTAGGAAATGGGCCGTGGGCTCGATACAGTGCACGGCGACCGAACCAATGGGCGGGCGGCGCCCGGGTGGCAATCGGACCACAGTCCCGCCTTCGCAACCAACGGCCCCGTGCGCTACCGAGGGAGGCAAGTCATGACGAGATGGACCCGGCTTTGGCGGTGGAAACCGATCTCGGCGGCGGCGCTGGTGCTGGTCACGTTGCCGCTGGTGTGGGGGCCCGCCCGGGCCGACGTCTTCCTGGCGACGAACCTCGTCACCGACGCCCCCGCGGTCAACCCGGCACCACTGACCGACCCGAACCTGAGGAACGCCTGGGGCATCGGCCTGTCGGCCGCCAGCCCGTTCTGGGTGGCGAACAACGCCACCGGCGTTTCGACCCTCTACCTGGTCAACGCCGCCACCAACGTCCCGACAAAGGTCAACCTGGAGGTCGCCATCGCCGGCACCGGCCGCGTGACCGGCCTGGCCAACAACCCCGGAGGCGCCGGCGCCTTCAACGGCGACACCTTCCTTTTCGTCGGCGAGGACGGGACGGTCTCCGGCTGGCGGACCGCCCTGGGCACCACCGCCGAGGTCCTCGCCACCGGCCTGGCGAACAACGTCTACAAGGGGGCGACCGCAGCCACCGTCGGCGGCCACGCCTACCTGTACGCCGCCAACTTCCACACCGGGAACGTCGACGTCCTCAAGGGGGATACCGGCGCACCCGACCTGGTGGGCCGGTTTACGGACCCGAACCTCCCGGCCGGCTACGGCCCGTTCGGCATCCAGAAGCTCGGCAACACGATCTATGTCACCTACGCCCTCCTGGACGCCGCCGGGCGGGACGACGTCCCCGGGGCCGGCCACGGCCTCGTCAACGCGTTCGACCTCCAGGGAACGTTGCTCGGCCGCGTCGGGACGATGGGCACGCTGAACTCTCCCTGGGGGCTGGCGCTCGCGCCTTCGTCGTTCGGGTCGTCCGCCCTCGACCTGCTGGTCGGCAATTTTGGCGACGGCCGGGTCAACGTGTTCGACCCGACCACCCACGCCTTCCTCGGTCAGTTGAGCGGCCCGGGCGGCCAGCCGCTCGTCGTCACCGGGCTCTGGGGCCTGAGCGTCGGCAACAGTGACACCGGCGGGACGGCCGGGAGCAGCGGCGCGGTGTACTTCACCGCCGGGCCCAACGGCGAGACCCACGGCCTGTTCGGGGTCATCCAGCCGGTCCCCGAGCCGTCCACCCTGGCCCTGGCCGGGCTGTCCGCCGCCGGGCTGGCGTACTGCGGCCGGCGGCCCCGCGTTCCCCGCCGGTCACGGCTGAAGCCGCCTGGCATTGCACCCCGCACGCCACGCCGATGTTGGCGGGGCCTCGCAGTTCTCCATGCCTTGCGCTAAGCGCTTGGCGACCGGCTGCGGGAAGCGAATAGTGCAACGCATATTCCCGTGAATCTGTGAAGACTTCGTTGACACGACCCCGCCGCGCCTGTTAGGATCACCCCTCTCTGCGGTGCCCCCCCCACAGAGGTCCGACCGCGGCCGGCGTTCTGACCCCACGGCCGCCCGCCTCTTCGCTTTTACTCCCCTGGTTCGCCGCCCCCCTCCCGCCGGCCGTGCGGTCGCGCCGCCGCCCGGGGGGCGGTCGGAGGTCTGTTGCCATGCGACGTTTTGCCTTGTGCCTCGCCGCCGGCCTCGCCGGTCCCCTCGCCGCGGGGCCGGCGGCCGCCGGCCCGCTCACGGTGAAAGAGTACCTCACGCACCCCCGGAACACCGGCATCGACAACGAGAACACGGTCGCCGCCGTCGGCGGGCTGACGTTCGGCGGCCAGGTGACCGGGGCGGGAGACCTTGCCGGGGCCGACATCGTCATCGCCGGCCAGTACAACGCGGCGCTCCTCACCCCGTGGGTCGCCGCCGGCGGCGTCCTGGTCAT
>DASXAN010000562.1:0-3524 GCA_036406755.1 Gemmataceae bacterium | reverse complement strand
ACAACCGGGGCCTGACCTACCGCCTGCAGGGCGAGTGGGCCAAAGCGGTCGGCGACTTCGCCCGGGCGGCGTTCCTGGACCCGACCGACGCCGACGCCCCGAACGAGCTGGCCTGGCTGTGGGCCACCTGCCCGGACGGCCGCTACCGTGACGGGGCCAAGGCCCTGGACTACGCCCAGCACGCCTGTGAGCTGACCGCCTGGCAGGACGCGTCCTGCCTGGACACGCTGGCGGCGGCGTACGCGGCGTGCGATCGGTTCGCCGAAGCCGGCCGGTGGCAGGCCCAGGCGGTGCGGCTGGCCGACCCGGCCGACGAGCGGGCGTACCAGGCCCGACTGGACCTGTACCGCGCCGGCCGGCCGTTCCGCGACCGCGCAGCCTAGTCAATCAGTCAGTCCGGCCCAGCCGGTTTCCATTCGGCCTGGCCGAAGGGTGCCGCGCATCCAGTTACGGCAGGACGGTGAAGAGGCGTTGGACGAACTGGCTGAGGTCGAGCAGGTCCACGTCGCCGTCGCCGTCGAAGTCGAACGCCGGGTTGTAGTTCGGCTGGCCCGCCACGCCGAATAGGGCCGGCACCAGCGGGCTGAGGTCCAACAGGTCCACGTCGCCATCGCCGTCCGCGTCGCCGAAGAGGCGGTGCGTCGCCAGGCCGTAATCCCCGCCGGGGGTACCGTTGGCGTCCCCGTCCAGGGCCACCCCGCCCGCAGTCACGGAGGCGGAATTGATGGTCAGCGTGTACTGGCCGTCGATCAGCGACCGGTCGGTGCCGGCGGCGGTGTTCGACTCCGTGAGCGGGCCGGAGAAGGTCAGCTTGACCACCGTCCGCCCCTGGCCATCCGTCGAGACGGTGGCCGCCAGCCCCACGTTGCCGGTCGGCCCGCTCGGCCCGGTCCGGGTCACCTGGAAGGCGGCCGCGGCGTTGGCGGCGCCGCCGGCGAAGCTGACCGCGGAGTCGAATGTGACCGTCAGCGACCGGACGACCGACCGCTGCGGCGACCCGTCGCCGACCGCGACCGCCGCGACGGCCGGGGGCGCGACGGCCTCGGCCAGCTCCCACAGCTCATAGCCGTGCGCCCCGTCATCCGCCGAGAAGAACAGCGTGCCATTGACGTTCCTGAGCCAGCTTGCGGAGAGGGTCGTGACGAGCACGGTGCCGGCCGCGGTCCCGTCGCTCCGCCACACCTTCGGGGCCGTGTTCGATGCGCCCTCGCCGGTGTCGCGGGCGGAGAAGAAGAGCGCGCCGTTCACGATCGTCGGATCCTGGGGGGTGGACCAGGCGCCGCCCGGGTTGATGTCCGCGACCGGCACGGTGCCGGCGGTCGTGCCGTTGCTCTTCCACAGCTCGTTCGTGCTTAGGTCGACGGAGAAGAACAATGTCCCCCCGACGTTCGTCAGGTTGCGGGGGTCCGAGCTACTGAAGGTGCCGGGGCTGAGGTCCTTGACCAACACGGTGCCGGCGGCGGTCCCGTCGCTCTTCCACAACTCGCGGCCGCTCGTGAACTCGTCGGCCGCGAAGTAGAGCGTGCCGTTCACATTGGTGAGGGCACCCGGGTACGAGCCGACGCCGCCGGAACGAATGTCCTTGACCCGGACGGTGCCGGCGGCCGTGCCGGCGCTCTTCCACAACTCGCGCCCCGCCGAGCCGTCGTCGGCCGTAAAGAACAGTGTGCCGTTCACGGCCGTCAGGCGATCGGGGGAGGACGGGACACTGCCGGGAATGATGTCCTTGACGAGAACGGTCCCGGCGGCGGTCCCGTCGCTCTTCCAGAGCTCGACGCCGTGCGTGCCGTCGTCGGCCGCGAAGAACAGCGTGCCGCTGACGTCCGTTAGCCCCGCCGGGTTCGAGCTGGCCCCGCCGGGGTTGATGTCCTTGAGCACCGCGGTCCCGGGCTCGGTGCCGTCGCTCTTCCACAAGTCCCAGCCGGTCGCGGGGTTGAATGCCGAGAAGAACAGGGCGCCATTCACGGCCGTCAGGTTGGTCGGGCCGGTGCCGTTGCCGTTGGGGTACGTGTCCTTGACGAGCACCGTGCCCGCGGCAGTTCCGTCGCTCTTCCACAGCTCGATGCCGTGCACACCGTCGTCCGCCGTGAAGTAGGCGGTCGAGCCGATCGCCACAAGCTGCGCCGGGTTCGACGGCGCGGTGTTCGTGTTGATGTCCAGGAGCATCTGCGGCGTCAGCGTCGGCGTGACGCGGTCCTCCAGAAGCTCGAGGCCGAGTGGCCGCCGCCGCGGCCGGGCGGGCGAATGCGGGCCGGCGGGGCGAAACGAATGGCACCAGCGTCGCCAGTATGGAGTCTTCATTCGGTCAATCTCCGTTCGGGTGGTGCGGCGGCTGCGGCACCGTCCAGATCGGGCCGCCGGCGTCCAGGTCGGCGTACGGCCCGGACAGGGCCGGGCAGCGGACCCCCGGCACCACCTGGACGTCGAAGATCTCCTCCACCCCGGTGACGAACTCGAGGTGGGCCACCAGCCGGCCCGAGGTCAGGTCCACGACGCCGACGCCGCACTTGAGTTCCGGCCGCCGCGCGGCGATGGGCATGCCGCCGAACGTCGAGGTCTCGCGGATCTTGGACAGGCCGACGAACGCGAACCGGTCGTACAGGGCCAGGCCGCGGGTGTAGCCGGGCAACTCGGTCACCGTCTCCGCCCGGCCGCTCTGCGGGTCGACCAACACCAGTTGCCCGGCCCCCGAGTGCAGCATCCAGACCCGGCCGCCGTGGACCCGCGGCGAGTGGGGCATGGCAAACCCGCGGGCCACCGTCTGGCCGCTGGCGACGTCGATCAGGCAGCCGCTGTGCGCCTTGTCCGCCCGCCAGCCCTGCGGCGTGTCGGTTTCGGCCAGGGCGGTCACGTACCGCGGCGCGCCGTCCGCCACGGCCAGGCCGTTCAGGTGGCAGCGGTCCTCGGCCGCCAGCGCCGTGAGGAACGGCGGCCGCCAGCGGGGCACGAAGCTGTGCCGGCCGTCGAGCGTGCACAGGCAGCCGAACGCCGTGTTGACCAGCCACAGTTCGTCGCCCGCCCAGGCCAGCTCGTGGGCCTGGACCTCACCGGTGAAGAGGGACGACCGCGCCAGGTAGCAGGCGTCGTGGCGGCCGGCCGGCTCGACGCGGGCGGCGATCTCGGGGGCGGACCGCAAGTACCAGACCTGGGCCCGGGCGGCCACGGCGACGGCGTCGGATTTGACGGCCAGCCCCATGGCCCGCTCGAAGTTGTGGTAGGACAACGTCAGCTCGCCCCGGGCGACGCCGACGGCGGCGACCTTGCCCGCCTGGTAGGTGGACACGAGCAGGGACACGCCGAGTTGGCTCAACAGCGGGGGCAGGGAGCGGGTGTACTCGTGGCGGATTTCCCGCGTCGGCGGGGCGCCGTTGCGCTCCGGCGGCGTCGCGTCGGCGTCGGCACTTCCGCGCGGGACCTCGACTTCGACTAATGACATGGAGAACCCCTTGTAGCTCGTCTTTGCGATGGTGGTCTGCTCGCCAATTGGGGCGGCGTCGCTCCCGGCGCGCAGACCGGGCGCCGGG
>DASXAN010000561.1:0-4766 GCA_036406755.1 Gemmataceae bacterium | reverse complement strand
TCCCCCGCGGCGGGCTCACCCCGTGACGAGCGGCAGCTCTACGAAGCTGCTGTACCCGGGCGCGTGGTAGACCCTGTGCGGCGCCTTCCGGTAGTCCCCCGGCTTGGCCCAGAAGATGTTGGGCACGAACGTCTGCGGGTTGCGGTCGTACAGCGGGAACCAGCTCGACTGCACCTGCACCATGATCCGGTGCCCCGGCCGGAACACGTGGTTCGCATTCGGCAGTCCGAAGCGGTACACGAGCGGCTCGCCCGCGGCAATCGGCTTGGCCGTGTCGAAGGCCTCCCGGTACCGACCCCGGAAGATGTCGGCGGCAATCATGAGCTGGTAGCCGCCCATCCGCTCGTCGCCGCCGACCTCGTCGGGGTAGACGTCGATGAGCTTGACCACCCAATCGGCGTCGGTGCCGGTCGTGGATGCGACCAGATTGGCGACGGGCTGCCCGCTGATCTTCACCGGAGCGGTCAGCACGTCGGAGGCAAAGGCCACCACGTCCGGCCGGCCGGACGCCTCCCGCTGGTCGTCGACGAGCCACTGCGACCAGGTGTTGCCCTCGCCGTAGCCCATCGGCTGGATGGGCCGGGCGCGGAACGGGACCGGCTTGGCGGGGTCGGAGACGTACTCCTCGAACTCCGCCGCGCCGGTCGTCGGCGCCTCAAAGCCGAGCTTCAGGCCGGCGCGGAGGTAGAGCGGCGTCGCCCGGACGGGCTTGTCGCCGTCGGATTTCGGCGGCCAGGCCGGCAGCCGCCGCCAGACGTTCGTCCCCGTCTCGAACGCGATCACCGGAGCGACGTCCGCCTTCGGCGCCTCGTCTTTCAGATATCGGGCGAGGAATGGGCCAAGCACGTGCCGGCGGAAGTACCGGGCGGTGTCGCCGCCGAACTTCACGGGGCCGAGTGAGCTGCCGTCGCCGATCTCCTGGCCGTGGTGCCAGGGGCCGATGACCAGGAACACCTTGTCGTTGCCGGTGTCTTTGGGCTTGAGCGCCTTGTAGACGGCCGGCGCGCCGTAGATGTCCTCCTGGTCCCAGAGGCTGTGGACCAGCATCACCGGCACCGTCAGCGGCCGTGCGGCCAGCAGCTTGTCCACCGCCTGCTCCCGCCAGAAGGCGTCGTAGGCAGGGTGGTCGAGGAGCTTCCGCCAGAAGCCGATCTGCTCCAGGCCCCGGCGGCGGCCCAGCTCGCCGGCCGACCCGGCCTGCATGTACGTGTCGTAGTCGTCGCGGTGGGTCGTGTACCACTTCACGTCCGACTTGCGGGTGGCGACCTGGTTGTAGATGTAGCTCATGTTGAACTGGCGGAACGCCCCGTAGTGGAACCAGTCGTCGCCCATCCAGCCGTCCACCATCGGGTTCATCGGCACGGACACCTTCAGCGCCGGGTGCGGGTCCACGAGCGCCATCAGGGGCAGAAACCCGTCGTAGGAGATGCCCAGGATGCCGACCTTGCCGTTACTCTCCGGGACGTTTTTCACCAGCCAGTCGATGGTGTCGTAGGTGTCGGTCGCGTGATCGACCGGGGTCGGGTTCAGCGGGCCCCGCAGGGGCCGGTTCATGACGTAGTCGCCCTCGGACCCGTGCTTGCCGCGGACGTCCTGCACGACGCGGACGTAACCGCCCTCGAGGATCACGTCCAGGGCGTTGTCGTAGCCATTCAGGATTGGGCCGAGGTGGGCGCTGTCGGCGTGGCCAGTGAGCTTGTCGGCGTCGTAGGGCGTCCGCGTCAGCAGGATCGGCGCCCGATGCGCGCCCTTCGGGATCAGGATGACAGTGTGCAGCTTCACGCCGTCCCGCATCGGGATCATCACGTCCCGCTTGGTGTGGTCGAAGCCGGCGTTGGTCGGCACGAACTTGGCCGGGATCTCGCTCGGCAGGCCCGGATAGCTGGCGGGCGGCTTGGAGGCGGTCTGCGCCGCCATCAGTCCGACGAACGACGCCATCCCGAGCAGCGACGCGATCAGCAACACCCGAAAAGGACGTTCGGCCGGCACGGAGACGTTTCGGTGGATCACGGTCGCACCTCGTCGGTGGTCCTGCCACGAAAGGTCGGGGCGACGAGACTTCGTTAGCACTTCGTCCTGCGGGCGGCCAGGCAGCGGGTGCCGGGCAATGAGGCCGGCGGTCTCTTGCCGCACCGCGACTAGCTCTTGACTTCGTGTCATTGGGACACTATGCTTAGTGTGTTGACAACACTAAGAAACCAGGCATGGCCGTCACCTACGAATACCCCCGACCAGCGCTGACCGTGGACGCCGTCGTCTTCGGCCTGGACGATGGGGACCTGAAGGTCCTGCTCGTCCGCCGCGGGGTAGAGCCGTTCGAGGGCAAATGGGCCTTGCCCGGCGGCTTCGTCCGCGTCGGCGAATCCCTGGAAGACGCGGTCCGCCGGGAGTTGCGGGAGGAGACCGGCATCGCCGACGTCTTCCTCGAACAGCTTTACACCTTCGGCACCGTGGACCGCGACCCGCGCGAGCGGGTGGTGACCGTCGCCTACTACGCGCTGGTCCGGCTCAGCGACCACACTGTCCTGGCCGCGACCGACGCCCGCGACGCCGCCTGGTTCGCCGTGTCCGAGGCCCGGGGCTTGGCGTTCGACCACGACGGCATCCTGGCGGCGGCCCTGGACCGGCTCAGGGCGAAAGTCCGCTACAAGCCGATCGGCTTCGAGCTGCTGCCGCCGGAATTCACGCTGACGCAGCTGCAGCGGCTCTACGAGACGGTCCTCGAGACGCCGCTCGACAAGCGCAACTTCCGCAAGAAGATCCTCGGGATGGACTTCCTCGTCCCGCTGGACGAGGTCCAGAAGGACGTGGCCCACCGGGCCGCCCGGCTGTACCGCTTCGATCGCAAGAAGTACCGGCGGCTCGAAAAGCGCGGCTTCAACTTCGAGATCTGAGGCGACCGTGAACGTCTTCGCGTCCGTGATGTCCTGGCTGCGGGACGGCGACTGGCCGGCGGAGGGGCACGATGACCTGATCGTCCGCCCCGGATACGGCCGGCGCCGCTACGCCCCGCTCCGCCTCCTGGCCGCTGGCGACGTGGCGGACCTCCACCTTGCCGCGGCCGGGGACGAAGCCAACGTAACCCCCGAGCCGCCCTGCCTGCTGAAGGTGGCCCGTGGCCCGGAGGGCAACGCCCACCTGGACATCGAGCGGCAGGCCCTCACGACGCTGCTACGGGCCGCGGGCGATACCAGCTACCGGCACTACCTGCCGGCGCTCACGGACTCATTCACGGCGATCGGCCGGGGGCCGCGGCGGGTCAACGTGTTCCGCTGGGGGCCCGGGTTCCACACGCTCGAACAGGTCCCTGAGCAGCACCCCGCACTGGACGGCCGGCACCTGGCCTGGATCTTCAACCGGCTGCTGACCGTGCTGGGGTTCTGCCACCGCCGGGGCATCGTCCACGGGGCGGTCCTGCCCTGTCACGTCTTGATCGATGCCGCCGGCCACTGCCTACGGCTGGTCGGCTGGGGGCGGAGTGTCGCCACGGGCCGGCGCATCCGGGGCGTGCCCGCGCGCTACGAGGAATGGTATCCCTCGGAGGTGCGGCACCGGCGGCCGGCGGGGCCGGCGACCGACCTGTTCCTGGCGGCGCGGTGCTTGGTCTACCTCGCCGGCGGCGACCCGCGGACGAACCGGATGCCGGACGCCGTGCCGCCGCCGGTGCGGCGGTTCGTCCGGACGTGCCTGCTGGAAAGCGCCGCCATGCGGCCCGACGACGCCTGGGCGGTGCTGGAGGACTTTGACGACCTGTTGCGGGCGGTGTACGGCCCGCCGGCGTTTCACGAACTCACCCTGACCTGAGGAGGCGACGATGGGCACCACCCGTTGGTCCGACGATCACTACCGCGACCGGGAACGGCTTCGCCGGCGGACCGGCAAGGACGCCTTCGAGCACGACCACGCGATCCGCACCGGGGCGGCGAGCCGGGCCGTCCACCCGCAGATGAACCCCCGCGGCGTCGCGGTCCGCGAGTCCCGCGACAGCGACGCCCACCCCGAGAGTCACGCCGTCGCCGTCCTCTTCGACGTGACCGGCAGCATGCAGGGGGTCCCGCGGGTGTTGCAGGCCCACCTGCCGCAGCTGATGGGCCTGCTCATCCGCAAGGGATACCTGGACCACCCGCAAATCCTGACCGGTGCCATCGGCGACGCCACCTGCGACGCGGCCCCGCTCCAGGTCGGCCAGTTCGAGTCGGGGGTCGAGATCGACCAGGACCTCGGCCGGCTCTACCTGGAAGGCGGCGGCGGCGGCCACATCACCGAGTCCTACGAGCTGGCGCTGTACTTCATGGCCCGGCACACCGCCATCGACTGCTTCGAGAAGCGCGGCCGCCGCGGCTACCTGTTCGTCATCGGCGACGAAATCCCTTACGCCAAGGTCAAGCTGAAGGAAGTCGCGGCGGTCATCGGCGACGGCCCGCAGTCCAGCATCCCGGTCGAGGACGTGGTGGCCGAGCTGCGGCGGACTTACGACGTCTACCACGTGCTGCCGAAGATGACGAGCAACTACGACAACCCGGTGGTGCACCTTCGCTGGGCGGAACTGCTCGGCCAGAACGCGCTCCGCCTGGAGGAGCCGGCCGGCATCTGCGAGTTGATCGCCTCGACGGTCGGCATCGCCGAGGGGAAGGTGGACCTGGAGCAGGTGACCGACGACCTGGGGGACGCCGGCACGTCCGCGTCCGTGGCGCAGGCGGTGAGGCGAACGCTCGCAGAGGTTGCCAATTAGATGCACGTAGGGTGGGTCGAGGGAGCGGAGCGAC
>DASXAN010000560.1:0-5937 GCA_036406755.1 Gemmataceae bacterium | reverse complement strand
GGTCGGTTCGTCGTAAAGCATCACCTCCGGGTCGAGGACCAGCGCCCGGGCCAGCCCGACCCGCTTTTTCATCCCGCCGGACAGCTCCGCCGGCATTTTCCGCTCGACCCCGTCCGGCAGCCCAACCTCCTGCAACCGCCGGCGGACGCGGTCGCGGATGTCGGCGTCGCCCAGCCGCCGCTGGGCCCGCAGGCCGAAGGCGACGTTGTCGTACACGGTCAGGCTGTCGAACAGGGCCGCCCCCTGGAACAAGAAGCCGATCCGCAGCCGCTGCCGGACCTGTTCGTGATCCGGCAGGTCGGCGATCTGCTTGCCGGCGAACAGCACCTGCCCGGCCGTCGGCCGCAGCAGGCCGACGATCAGCTTGAGCGTCACCGTCTTGCCGCAGCCGCTCTCGCCGACGACGGCGAGCGTCTGCCCGGCCGGGACGGCCAGGGTAATGTCGCGGAGGACGGCGTGGCCGTTAAAGGCGATGCCGGCGCGGCGGAAGTCGATCAGGGTGTTGGCGCTCGACTTCTCTCCCCTCTCCCCTTGTGGGAGAGGGGCCGGGGGTGAGGGGGAAGGCTCGTTCCGAACAGTCATGCCCCTCACCCCGGCCCTCTCCCCGGAGGGGAGAGGGAGAAAGACGGTCACACCTGCGCCATCCCCGGCAGCCCGAACAGCCGCTCCTGGAGCGTGTTCAACAGCAGCGCCAGGAAGAAGTCCAGCGCCAGGATGGCGATGAACGACAGCACGAACGCCTCCGTCGCCGCCCGGCCGACGCCTTCGCTGCCCGGCCGGCTGTGGAACCCGCGGTGGCAGGCGATCAGGGCGATGAACCCGCCGAACACCGTCGCCTTGATGAGACTGGTGACCACGTCCCACAGGCCGATGAAGTCCCGCCCGTGCTGCCAGTAGTGGTGCGGGTCGATGCCGTAGACGTTCAGGCAGATGACCGCCCCGCCGAGGATGCCCATGCAGTCGGCCATGACGGTCAACAGCGGGATGAGCAGCACGCAGGCCAGGAACCGCGGCACCACGAGATGATGGACCGGGTCGACACCGAGCATCGCCAGGGCGTCAATCTGCTCCGTCACCCGCATGGTGCCGAGCTCGGCCGCCATCGCGCTGCCGACCCGGCCGGCGAGCATGGTCGCCGCCAGCACCGGCCCCAGCTCCTTGACGACGGACGTGTGGATCATGGACGCGATCCACGACTCCAGCCCGAGCGGGCGGTAACCGTTGTACGCCTGCACGGCCAGGACCATGCCGATAAACGTGCCGGTGACGGCCACGACCAGGACCGAGCGGACGCCGACGGCGTAGCAGACGGGCAGGAACGTGCCCGGCCCCATCCGCCGGCGGGTGGCCCAGGCGAGTGACCGCAGCGAAAACGCCGCCCAGTCACCGACCGCCTCGACGGCCGAGCGAAGCAGAAACCCCGGCCCCGCGGGCGGCGGCAACGTGCGCGGCTCGGGCATTTCGGGTTCCTCCCACCAGGCAGGCGCGCAAAAGCCCACCCGCGGCGGCGGGTGGGCTTGACGCCAACATCATTCTATCGGCCCGGCGGCGGGCGAGGGTTCACCGGCCGCCGGGCCCGATTACCACGCCCGGCCGGCGCCGTTGACATAGGTGGCGCCGACCACCCGACCGTCCCGCCACTCGACCCAGGCCCCGGCCCGCGGGTCCCAGGTGAATCCGGAAAAGCCCGGTTGCGGCGGGGCGGCCGGATGCATCGGTTCGTCCGCCGGCAGCACGGTGGGCGGCTCCGGGCCGAACGCCGGCGGCTGCCGCCGCATGGCCTGGTGGCGGAGCATGGCCAGCTCCTGGTTGCCGGCGGCCATCAGGAACAGGCCGATCACCGCCAGGAATGGCGACATCCGGAAGTCGCCGACCGGGAAGAAGAAGGTCAGGCCGGCGAGGATGAACCCGACGGCCAACACCTTCGACACGCCGACGGCGATTTCCGTCCCGCGCAGCCGGCCGAACCCGATGCTCAGCAGCGCCCGGAACACCCGCCCGCCGTCCATCGGGAAGGCCGGGATCAGGTTGAACACCACCAACAGGATGTTCGACGCCAGCAGGGTGACGAGGAACTTGTCCACGACCGACCTGTAGGCGAACAGCTGGTTGACGGCGAACGGCGACAGCCCCGCCAGCTCCATGCCGAACCACAGCCCGGCGGCGATGACGACGTTGACCAGCGGCCCGGCGACGGCAATGGCGATCTCCTCGCCGGGGTGTTCGCTCATCCTCTCCAATCGGGCGACGCCGCCGATCGGCAGCAGGGTGATGTCGCGGGTGCCGATGCCGAACGTGCGGGCCATCAGGGCGTGGCCGAGCTCGTGCAGCAGGATGCACCCGAACAGCGGCAGGACGGCCAGGGCCTGCGCGAACTCGCCCTGGAGTCCCATGCTCACGGCCAGGAGCACGATCAGGAGGAACGTCCAGTGGACGTACAGCCCGATCCCGAAGGCCGACCCGATCCGTAATGAACGCCCCATGGGGCACTTCTTTCCTTCGTTGTTGATGTCACTTCGAGCGATCCTTCTGTTCTGACAACATTTTAGATGCCAGCGTCAAAGAATCGGTGCGACCCTCGCTCCGGGATACCGGATCGGAATGACGCAACCCCAGACGGCCGAATGAGTAGCGCTGGGCAGCCCCGCTCCACACGTCGCGCATGCCCGCAGTCGCGCGGGACTGGCGGATAGGAAGGCGCTGCGAAACGCTACAGCGGAACACTACAGCAGAAACGCCTTGGCGATGGTGAAATAGATGATGATTCCGGTCACGTCCACGAACGTGGCGACGAACGGGCTCGACGCGATGCCGGGGTCCACGCCGATCCGCTTGAACACCAAGGGCAGCATTGACCCGACGATCGTCCCCCACAGACAGATGCCCATGACTGCCAGCGCGATCACCAGGGCCAGCGACCAGCGGTCCACCGGCTGTTGACGGAGCTTGGTGTGGGCCGGGAAGCGGTATTCGCGGAACTCGCCGTCCCGCTCCAAGACCGGTTTCTCGCCCGGCGGCAGGTGGACGTGGCGGAAGTCCTTTGCATCCAGCACCATCTCCGCCCCCTCCGGCAGCTCCACCGACCCGCCGGGGCCCGGCATCAGGTCCGCCCCGCGGGGCACGCGGACGCTGAACGGCTCGTCCTGCTCCTTCTCCCCGCCGCGGATGTCCTCAGGCGTCGCCGCCCCGCGGAAGAAGGCGATCACGCCAAGCGTTAACCCGAGTACCAGGCCGATCGCCAGCTCGTGCCGCAGCACCTTCGCCCAGTTGGCGACCGTCATCTGGCCCAGGGCCATGGCCCGGGTGATGAGGGTCGCCGCCTGGGAGCCCGAGTTGCCGCCGGTCGAGATGCACAGCGGCACGAACAGGCTCAACACGACCAGCCTGCCGATCTCGTCCTCGAAGTGCGACAGGGCGGTGAACGTGAACAGCTCCGCCCCGAACAGGCAGGCGAGCCAGAACGCCCGCTTGCGCCAGATGGTGACGAACGGGGCCTCCAGGTAGTTCTCGGCCAGGGGCTGGACGGCCCCCATCATGTGTACGTCCTCGGTCGCCTCCTGCACGACGACGTCAATCACGTCGTCGTGGGTGACGATGCCGACCAGCCGGCCGTCGTCGTCCACCACCGGCATGGCCAGGAAGTCGTACCGGGCCAGCTCCTTGGCCGCCCGCTCCCGGTCGTCGGTCGCCCGCAGCGTCTGCACCTCCTCGTTCATCAACTCGCGGACCGACGCGGTACGGGGGGCCAGGATCAGGTCCCGCAGGCCCACCACGCCGAGCAGCTTGCGGGTCGCCTCGTCGAGGACGTAGACGACGTAAATCGTTTCGGTGTTGGGGGCCTGCTGCCGGAGTCGCTCGACCGCCTCCGGCGCCCGCAGCGTTGGCGGCACCCAGGCATAGTCGGTGGTCATGATCGCCCCGACCGTGCCCTCGGGGTACTTGGCCAGGGCGGCGATGTCGCGGCGGTCGGCCTCATCCACGAGCCGCAGGATGGCCTCGCTCACCCGCGGCGGCAGCCGGCGGAGCAGGCGGCTGCGGTCGTCGTGGGACATCTGCTCGATCAGCCGGGCGACGTGCGGCCGGCCGGTCCCCTCGACCAGCTTCACCTGCATGTCGATCGGGAAGTACTCGAAGATGTCGGCCTGGTCGCGGATCGACGTGGTGCCGAGGACCTTCCACACCTCGTCCGGCTCGAAATCGCCCGTGAGCGTCTCGGCGACGGTGGCGGGGTGGAGCGTCTCGCAGAACGTCCGCATCTCGGCGGCGTCGCCCTCCTGGAGCATCAGCCGCACTTCCGGTCCGAACAGCGGGTGGCTCATAGTGACAGTGAGGAGTGAGGAGTGAGGAGTGGGGAGGGACTGATGAGGGTGATGGTTTTTCTCCTCACTCCCCACTCCTCACTCCTCACTCGGATTCACCGGAAGCTCCATATTATCGATGAGACGAGTCGTGCCGAACGTCACCGCCAGCGCCGCCACGGCCGGGGCCGCCAGCCGGTCCACCGGGCGGAACGTGTCGGCGTCCACGACCTCGGCGTAGTCGAGGACCGCCCCCGGCGTCGCCCGGACGCGGTCCGCCATCATCGTCCGCAGGGCAGCCGCATCCCGCTCCCCGGCTTCAACCCGCCGCCGGGCCTCCCGCAGCGCCTCGATGAGCACCGTCGCGTGCGTCCGCTCGGCCGGGCCAAGATACCGGTTGCGGGAGCTGAGGGCCAGCCCGTCCGGCTCGCGGACGGTCGGGGCCACGACGATTTCCGTCGGCACGTTCAGGTCGCGGACCATCTGGCGGATGATGCGGGCCTGCTGGGCGTCCTTCTGGCCGAAGTACGCGCGATCCGGCTGGACGACGTTGAATAGCTTCAGCACCACGGTCGCCACGCCGCGGAAGTGCCCGGGCCGGGACGGGCCGCACAGATGATCGCCCAGCTCGGCCACCTCGACGAACGTGCGGAACCCCGGCGGGTACATGGCCGCCGGCTCCGGGGCGAAGACGAGGTCCGCCCCCTCGCGCTCGCAGACGGCCAGGTCTTCCGGCAGCGTCCGCGGATAGCGGGTAAAGTCCTCGTTCGGGCCGAACTGCGTCGGGTTGACGAAGACGCTGACGACGACGAACCCGCACTGCTGCCGGGCCAGGCGGATCAGGCTGGCGTGGCCCTCGTGGAGGGCACCCATCGTGGGGACGAAGCCCACGGTCTGACTACGACCGCGCGCGGCGGCGACCGCCTTGCGGCTATCAGGGATCGAAGGAATCACGGGAATAGACATCGTCAGGAAACCGTGCGAAGCCCACCCGCGGCGGCGGGTGGGAATTAAGACCCACCCGCCGCCGCGGGTGGGCTTAGAGTTTTCCTTGTTTCTCCAACAGGAGTTGCAGGTACGACCGCCGCTCCGAGTGCGTCAGCCCCAGCCCGGCGGCCGCGGCCAGCACGGCCGCCTTCGCCGCGTCGGCCCGCTCCTCCGGGGCCACCACCTCCAGCTCGGCGTACCGGCCGACGCCGTCCACCTCGTCGAGCGTCACCTGCATCTCGAACCCGTCGCGGGGGAACTCGGCCACCCGCCGCGTCTTCCACACCACGGCGACCGGGCGGTAGCCGAGGTGCGTCAGCAGCCGGCGGAAGTCGGCCGCGACCTCCTCACCATCGGCCAGCGGCACCTCGATCTCCAGCCGCGTTTTCGTGGCGGCGTCGATCTTCGGCCCCTTGTAGGTGACGAAGTTCTTCTCGCCGATCGAGCGGACGCGGGCCGCCTCATCAGTGACGGCGAAATCCCGGTCCGGGGCGTTGAAGTAGTGGTCGGCGTCGCGGCGGGGCGGGGCGATTGCCGCCCCCCACCGGGCGAGCGCCGACTCGATCGGGCCGAAGTCGGCGACGGCGTACTTGACCTCGACTTCGAGCACAGACGGATCCCTCTTGGTTAGCCGCGACGCGGAGCGGAGCGC
>DASXAN010000559.1:0-2912 GCA_036406755.1 Gemmataceae bacterium | reverse complement strand
ACCGGCAACATGTACATTGGCGACGTCGGTCAGAATACTCGCGAAGAGGTGGACTTCATCCCGGCCGGCAGTCCGGGCGGCCAGAACTTCGGCTGGCGGCGGTGGGAGGGCAGCGGCCTGAACCCGGGCGTCTCCGACACGACGCCGACCATGGACCAGGTCGTCTTCCCGATCTACGACTACGGCCGGGCCAACGGCGACGCCACCGTGACCGGCGGGTACGTCTACCGGGGCGGGGACATCCTCGACCACGGCCAATCGCTGGACGGCACGTACATCTTCGGCGACTACATCTCCGGCCGCATCTTTTCGTTCCGCTACGGCGGCACCGGCACCGTCGGAACCGTCACCGACCGGTCGATCGAAACGAACTCGCAGGCGATCCTGGGCGGCAGCAGCCTGGACTCGTTCGGCGAGGACACGCTCGGCCGGCTGTACGTGATCGACATCGGCGGGCAGATTTACCGGATCACCGGCACGCCGATCCCGGAGCCGGGCACGCTGGCGCTGGTGGGGGCCGCCGCCGGGGCCGGCTGGCTGTGGCGGCGGCGGGCCGCGGCGGCGAGGTGATAGACTAGTTGATATCGGAAAGCGCCCGGCTGTCACGCCGTTCGAGGAGGCATCATGAGCGCCATTGCCGCACCGACGACTCCGGCCAGCCCGGCCCGGGTGCCGCAACCGGCCGTCGACCCGGGACAGTCCGTCGTCCTCGACAACGTGAGCTGGTCCGAGTACGAAGTGATCGGGGAGGCGCTCCGCGACCGTCCGAACCTCCGCCTGACGTACGACCGCGGGAGGCTGGAGATCATGACGCTCTCCCAGGAGCACGAGCGGTTCAAGTACCTCATCGGGCGGCTGATCGACGTGCTGGCCGAGGAGACGGGCACTCGGGTCGAGGGGTTCGGCTCCACGACGTACAAGCGGGACGCCGCCGAGCGCGGGCTGGAGCCGGACCAGTGCTACTACACGCGGAACTTCGACCGTGTCCGCGGCCTGCGGCGGATCGACCTGGCCCGCGACCCGCCCCCGGATTTCGCCGTCGAGATCGACGTGACCCACAGTTCACTGGACCGGATGGGCATTTACGCGGCGCTCGGCATTCCCGAGGTGTGGCGGTTGGAAGGTACGGTCATTCGCCTCTACCTGCTCAACGCCGACGGCCGTTACGAGCCGGCCGACCGCAGTCCCACGTTCCCCGCCGTCCCCGTGACCGACTTGGTGCCGTTCCTCCAGCGCGGCTTCACCGACGGCAGCGCGGACATGGTCCGGGCCGTCCGCGCCTGGGTCCGTAACCTCCCGCCCCGCCCCTGACCGAGCCAACCATGCACCTGTCCCCCGAACTGCTGCACCAGTCCCGCCGCAATTTCCTGGCCACCAGCGCCTCCGGCATCGGCCTGCTCGCCCTGGCGTCGCTGTTCCGCGACGACGGCCGGGCCGTCGCCGCCGACGCCGACAACCCCCTCGCCCCGCGGCCGCCGCACTTCGCCCCCAAGGCCAAGAACTGCATCTGCATCTACCTCGAAGGGGCGCCCAGCCAGCTCGACCTGTTCGACCACAAGCCCAAGCTCAACGACCTGCACCGCCAGAAGCTGCCCGAGTCGTTCACCAAGAACGTCCGGTTCGCCTTCATCCGCAAGGAGACGGCCACCATCCTCGGCAGCACCCGCAAGTGGGCCAAGCACGGCCAGTGCGGCATGGAACTGAGCGACCTGCTGCCGCACCTGTCCACGTGTGTCGATGACGTCGCCCTGGTCCGGTCAATGCACACCGAGGCGTTCAACCACCACCCCGGCCAGCTCCTGATGAACACCGGCTCGACCATGTTCGGCCGGCCGAGCATGGGGGGGTGGATGAACTACGGCCTGGGCAGCGAGTCGCGGGACCTGCCGGGCTACGTCGTCCTGACCGCCGGCCGGGGCACGTCCGGCGGCACGTCGAACTGGTCCAGCGGCTTCCTGCCGAGCACCTACCAGGGGGTGCTGTTCCGCAACCAGGGCGACCCGGTGCTGAACCTGTCCAACCCGCCGGGCCTGAGCGGGGCCATGCAGGGCAAGACGATCGAGGCCCTGCGGGACCTGAACGGCGTGCGGCACGCGGCCCTCGGCGACCCGGAGATCCACAGCCGCACGGCCGCGTACGAGCTGGCGTTCCGGATGCAGGCGGCCGCCCCGGAGCTGACCGACCTGAGCGGCGAGTCGAAAGCGACGCTGGCCGAGTACGGCCTCGAGCGGGCCGACCCGACCACGGGCGGCCGCGGCGGCGTCGGGGCCGGCGGTGGCACCGGCGTGTACGCCAAGTTCGCCAAGAACTGCCTCCTGGCCCGGCGGCTCATCGAGCGGGGGGTGCGGTTCGTCAACCTGTACCACGCCTCCTGGGACCACCACAACAACCTCGACCTGGAACTCGGGTTCAACTGCGGCATGGCCGACCAGCCGATCGCGGCCCTGCTGAAAGACCTCAAGCAGCGGGGCCTGCTGGACTCGACGCTGGTGGTGTGGCTGAGCGAGTTCGGGCGGACGCCGCTGGGCGAGAACCGGCCGGGGTTTCCGGAGGTGAACGGCCGGGACCACCACCCGTTCGCGTTCGCGGTGTGGCTGGCCGGCGGCGGGGTGAAGGGCGGCCAGGTGATCGGCAAGACGGACGAGATCGGCTGGAACGTGGTCGAGGACCCGATCCACATCAACGACCTGCACGCGACGATCCTGCACCTGTTCGGGCTGGACCACAAGCGGCTGACGTACCGGTTTCAGGGCCGCGACTTCCGGCTGACCGACGTGGCCGGCAACGTGGTGCCGAAGCTGCTGGCGTAAGCGGGCGAGCAGGGTCGCGTGAGCGCCCCAAGGGATTCGAGCACCAACATGACGAACGCGACCGACGTGGATGCTCTGATCGCCAGCCGTATCCAGAAGACG
>DASXAN010000558.1:0-8163 GCA_036406755.1 Gemmataceae bacterium | reverse complement strand
CGCGTTCCCGTCATCCGAACCGAAGTCCGACGGAACCGCCGCCGTCCGCCGGCGGCGCGTGTCGCCAAATGTCGCGTGCTGTCGCATCTGGAAAAGATGTTACCCGGAACGATCAGCGCCCGGCCTGAAATGTCCCAAAATGTCCGGTTTTGTCCGCCCAGAAAAAGATGTTATTCGGCCGCCAGCCCGGACGTGGCGGCGCGGGCGCGCGGCTGGGACCGGCCACGCCGGCCGGCGGGCGGCGGGGAGTTGGCGCGGCCGGCGGGCGGCGATACCATCAGTGGATCGACCCGCCGGACTCGGCCGGCGGTCGGCCGCCGGCACCGCACGCCTCGCATCCCCCTACCATCTGGCGCCTCGCTCGGAGGTCCCATGTTCCCCGCCCGAACCCGGTTCACCCGCCGGCCCGCCCGGCGGCCGACGGCCCGGCTGTGGGCCGAGCCCCTGGAGGGCCGGCTGACCCCGGCCGTTTTCAACATCCCGCCCGGCGACACGGCCGCGCTCGTCGCTGCCGTCAACGCCAGCAACCTCAACAACCAGCCGGACACGATCGAGCTGGCCGCCGGCAGCACCTACACGTTCACCGCCGCCGCCGACTTGGCCGACGGCGGCAGTGCCCTGCCGACCATCCTCCGCGACACCGCCGACGCCAACACGCTGACCATCCACGGCAACGGGGCCACGCTGCAACGGTCGGCCGACGCCGGCACGCCCACGTTCCGCCTCATCCACACCGGCGTGTTCCCCAACAACGTCGCCGTCACCATCACCGACCTGAAGTTCGCCAACGGCGACGCCGGGACCGGCCTGGGCGGGGCCATCCTCCTCCAGGCCGGCGACCTGACGCTCTCCGGGTGCACGTTCCGGAGCAACCGGGCCGACACCGGCGGGGCCGTCTACGCCACCACCACCGACACCAACCCGCGGTTCGTGTCGGTCGCCGACTCGACGTTCATCGGCAACGCCGCCACCGGCAGCGGCACCGGCGGGGCCGGCGGGGCCGTCTACGTGCTCGGCTCCAGCAGCCTCGACCTGGAGCGGGACACGCTCACCCTCAACACGTCGGCCCGCGAGGGCGGGGCCGTGCGGGTGCAGACGTCCGGCGGCACGATCACCGTCGCCGACAGCCTGGTGGCCAACAACACGGCCAACGGCGGCAACGGCGGCGGCGGGGTCTTCGTCCAGGGGACGACTACGATCACCAACACGACCGTCCGCGACAACGTCAGCGCCGCCGGCGGCGGCGGCGTCTGGGTGCAGGGCGGCAGCCTCGTCATGACCGGCGGCGTCGTCACCGGCAACCACGCCAACGGCACCACCGCCCACGCCGGCGGCGTCTTCAGCCAGGCGGCGACCACGATCACGAACTCGACCGTCGCCGACAACACCTGCGCCGGCGCGGCGGGCGGCATCGGCGTGCTTTCCGGCGGCAGCCTGACCCTGACCGGCAGCACGGTCAGCGGCAACCGGGCCGACAACTCCGTGGGCAGCGGCGGCGGCGTCACCTGCGTCGGGCCGCTCACGATCGTCAACAGCACCATCCACGGCAACCGCGCCGGCAGCGCCGGCGGCGTCTACTTCTTCGGCAGTGCGGCCGTGACCGGGTCCATCACCAACAGCACGATCACGGACAACCGGGCGTTCTACCTGATCGCCCACGGCGGCGGCATCTTCGACAGCGCCGACGGGCCGCTCGTCCTGGCCAACACGATCGTGGCCGGCAACGCGTTGGAGGCGACCGCCACCGCCGGCAGCGGCCCGGACCTGTACGGGTCGTACAACTCGCTGGGCTACAACCTGATCCAGGACACGACCGGGGCGATGATCACCGGCACCACGACCGGCAACGTCACCGGCGTGTCGCCCAACCTGGGGCCGCTCCAGGACAACGGCGGGCCGACGTTCACCCGGGTGCCGCTGCCGGGCAGCCCGGCCCGGGACGCGGGCGACCCGGCGTTCGCCCCGCCGCCGGCGACCGACCAGCGGGGCAAGCCGCGGGTGCAGAACGGCCGCATCGACATCGGGGCCGTCGAGGGCCAGGTGCCGACCGTCACGGCGGTGGCGGTCAACGACGGGTCGCTCCAGCGGTCGGTAGTGCGGTCGCTGACGGTCACGTTCGACTCCGCGGTGACCTTCGCGGGGGGCAACGCCGCGGCCGCGTTCCAGCTGGCCCGCACCGGGCCGACCGGGGCGACCGGCAACGTGACGCTGACGCCGACCGTGACCACCGACGCCCAGGGGCGGACGGTGGTCAAGCTCACGTTCTCCGGGCCGTTCACCGAGTCGAACACCGTCGCCGGCATCAACCCGTCCCTCATCGACGGCCTGTACACGCTGACCGTCTTCGGCGCCGCGGTCACGGGCGCGGACGGCGTGGCCCTGGACGGGGACGGGGATGGGCTCGCGGGCGGGGACAAGGTGTTCGCCACCCACCGCCTCTTCGGCGACGTGGACGGCGACGGCGACGTGGACCTGTTGGACCTGAACTCCCTGGTGCCGGCCCTGTTCGGCACCGTCGGCCAGCCGGCGTACAACCCGGCGTTCGACTTCGAGGGGGACGGGGACGTGGACCTGCTGGACCTCAACCAGTTCGTCCAGCGGCTGTTTCTGAGCGGGTACACGCCCTGACTCTGTTGGGCGGGGCAAGGGGGCCGGATTGGCCGGGCCGGGGCCGGGCGCGGCCTACGGATTTTTCCGGTTTTCGGCTTGACGTGGCCGGTGGCGGCCTTAAGCTCTAGCGAGTTACGGTACTCGCTCGCAGGGCTCGAGGGTCGTCACGCCACCGCCACAGTCCGGTTCGGCCGGTCCACTTTCTGGCTTTTCGACGGCGCTTCACGTCATCCGCGGTAAGCCTCCCCCGAAAACCCCCAGCAAAAGTAGGCAAGTACGGCCCCGCTCGCCGGATCGGACCGTGATACGGGGAGCCATCGCTCCGGCGGCCGCGCCCTGGGTGTACCCGGGCCGGAAAGGGCTGTTGTTCGCCGACCGCACGCACCCGGACCCCGATATGCCGACGGACCGATCCAGTCCGCCGCCCGACCGTCCGCCCGTAGGCCCGCCGCATCGGAGGCGGGCCGTCCCGACCGATGCGACGCCGGGCCGCCGGCCCCCTCGATCCACGCGGGGCGCGGCCCGGCCGGTGAGGTGTCTCTGATGGCGAAGAACATTTACGTGGGCAACCTGGCCTGGGAGACGACGTCCGACGACCTGCTGGCCCTGTTCGGGGAGCACGGCAAGGTGGGGCGGGCGCAGGTGGTGACCGACCGGGAGACCGGCCGGTCCCGGGGGTTCGGGTTCGTGGAGATGGACGACGACGGCGAGGCCCAGGCGGCGATCGCCGCGTTGAACGGCCAGCAGTACCGCGGCCGGCCGCGGACCGTCAACGAGGCCAAGCCCCGCGAGGGCGGCGGCGGCGGCGGCGGCCGCCGCGGCGGCGGGTACGGCGGCGGCGGTGGCGGCTACGGTGGTGGCGGTGGTGGGTACGGCGGTGGTGGCGGCTACGGCGGTGGCGGTCGCGGGCCGCGGTACTGAAAGTAGCTGAGTCCTATGGGACCTATGGGTCTCATAGGTCCCATGGGACTCATTGGTTAGCACAATCTGCCCGCTTGCTCTTGACAACCGCCCCGCCAGACGGCACCCTATACCCCCACGCCGTCACCCACTTCCCAGGCTCATGGAGGGGCCGACCATGTTCTACCAGACCGAAGCCAAGCCCCAGGGCTGGCGCGCCGTGGCCGTGTTCGACGACGACCGGGCCGAGTGCCTGCTCTACCTCGGCCGCTCGTCCACCCAGGTCCGGGCCGGCTACGTCGAGGCGTACCTCGAGCTGCTCGACGACGAGGAGCGGGAGCACGTCCAGTCGATCACCCTGCAGCGGTGGCACGGCGCCCCGGACGCCGGCCGGTGGATGCACCAGACCGACCTGAAGGTGCCCGCCCCGGTCAAGCTGGTCCGGGCGGCCGCCTGACCGTGCCCGCCCCCTGCCACTAAAATGACGCCGGCCCACGGGGTTGCCCCGTGGGCCGCGTTCGTTTGGGGGACCGGCGCAAACCCTGACGGCCTACGGGGCTTGCATTCCACACCCGGGCGACGAACAATGGAGTGTCCCCAGGGTCAACCTGACGCCCAACCTGCGGGCGCCCACCCGCAAAGGAACCTGGAATGAACCCCTACACCTCACTATGCGACGACTTCGGCGTTTACACATACCTGAACACGAAAATGGAGCTGCCGCAGGGCCGGGAGGCCGTCCTGCACTTCTTCGACAGCCTGCAAAAGACCTACCCGAAGATGACCGACTTCGAGCGGCGGGAGTCGGGCGAATACGTGCTGGAGGAGGACCGGGAGCAGGGCAGCTACAAGTGGGTGTCGCTGGAGGCCCGCCGGCTCAGCGCCGGGTTCGTCAACCCGCCGGCCCTGGAGGACGCCGACGCCCAGCACGAGCGGGTGCTGGAGCTGGCCCCGTACCACCTCGACTTCAGCCCGCTGGACATCGAAGCGCTGGACGTGCTGTTCGTGTTCGACTTCGCCTACGCCGGCAACCACGACGAGGTGGTGGCCGAGGCCCTGGCCGTGAACAGTCCGCTGGAGCAGCTGGTGCAGCTGCCGGGGAGCAAGGTGCTGAACTTCGAGCCGTCGGTGATGCTGTCGCTGGACGAGCCGTGCCGGCTGCAGGCCCGGCTGAGCGTCGAGACGCGGACGAACGCCTTCCAGGTGCGGACCGGGCAGTTCCCGGAGGCGCCGATCAGCGTGTACTTCACCGTGCGGCAATACTGGGGCCGGCAGCCGTTCAAGACGCTCGGCGAGTCGTACCAGAACCAGCGGCGGATCTGCCAGGAGCTGGTGGACAGCCACGTCGTCCCCGGGGTGATCCGGCCGCTGGCCCAGACGATCGCGGCGAAGCAGTGAAGAGAATGAACCACAGATGCACACAGATGAACACAGATCGGACCGGGAAAAGATGGTCTGATCTGTGTTCATCTGTGTGCATCTGTGGTTAATTGCGTCTTATGTCTCCTACATTCAGTTCCTTCGCTGCCGGGTTGAGAGCCGAGACCGCGTTCGACGTCCTGGCCGTCGCCCGCCGGCTGAAGGCCGGCGGCAAGGACGTGATCGAGCTGCAGATCGGCGACAGCCCGTTTCCGACCCCGGCCCACGCCCGCGCCGCCGGCCTGCGGGCCATCGAAGCCAACCAGACCCACTACGGCCCGTCGCTCGGCCTGTCCGAATTCCGCGAGGCGATCGCCCGGCAGTACGTCGCCGAGTTCGGCGTGCCGGTCACGGCCGACAACGTCGTCGTCTCCAGCGGGGCCAAGCCGTTCGAGCAGTTCTTCTGCGAAGCGTTTCTCGACCCCGGCGACTCGGTCCTGGTGTTCACGCCGCACTTCCCGACCTACGAGCCGAACATCCGCCGCCGCGGGGCGACCGCCGTCCTGGCGCCGCTGCGGGCTGAGCACCAGTTCCGCCCGGACCTGGAAGCGGTCGAGCGGTTCCTGCGGGAGTCACGCCGGCCGCGGGCGATCTTCCTGAACTCGCCGCACAACCCGACGGGCGGCGTGGCGACGGCCGACGACCTGCGGCAACTCGCCGACCTGGTCCGTGGCAAGGACGTGGCCGTGTTTTCGGACGAGCCGTACTGCCACATGGTCTGGCAGGGCCGGCACCAGACGCTCTTGGCCGAACCGGGGATGCTGGACCAGTGCGTGGCGGCCTACACGTTCTCGAAGTCGTACTCGATGAGCGGCTGGCGGCTCGGGTACGCGGTCGCCCACCCGCGGGTGGCGGCGATGATCGGCACGATGATCAACACGACGCTCTCGTGTACGCCGCCGTTCGTGCAGCTGGCCGGGCTGGCGGCCCTGGAGGGTGACGCGGCGGAGCGGGACGCGGTGATGGCGCAGTTCCGCCGCAAGGTCGAGCTGCTCGTCCGCGAGCTGCGGATGGTGCCGGAAGTGCGGGTGGCGATGCCCGCCGGGACGTTCTACGTCTTCCCGGACGTGAGTGCGATCTGCCGGCGGCTGGGCATCCGCTCGCACGGCTTGGCGATGTACCTCTTGGAGGGGGCGGACGACCGGCTCGGGGTGGCGTGCCTGGGCGGGGAGTGTTTCGGCGAGGCCGGGGCGGGGTTCCTGCGGTTCAGCTGCGCCGAGCCGGACGAGCGGCTGGTGGCGGCGGTGGCGTTCCTACGGGAGGCGGTGACGCGGACCGACCGGGTGGCGGCCTACCTGGCGGCGAACCCGCAGTATCGCTTATCAGGATGACGGTCCGCGCCGCCGGGAGTCCGCAGCGCGGGGAGCCCGCAGCGCCAGCAAGCGCTTCCCTCGAAGCCCTTGCTGGCGCTGCGGGCTCCCACGGCCCTACGCCGGGAACAGGTCGCGGTTGGCGATCACCACGTTCCACGGCCGCAGCTGCCAGCGGACGAACACGCCGTTGGCGTGAAACGGGTCGCCCTTCAGGATCGCCTCGGCCGCCGCCGCCGATTCGGCCTCGTACACGATCAGTGCCCCGGACCCGTCCGCGAACGGCCCGCTCGCCGCCAGCTGTCCCTTCTCCTTCAAGGACGCCAGGTACTGTCGGTGCACCGGCCGCAGGCGTTCGACCGTCTCCTTGTCCTGCAAATACTCGATCACGGCCGCGTACTTCATGCCCGCGCCTCCTCCGCGGCCGGGGCCGGCTCGGCCGCCGCCGCGGGCCTGGTCAGCCAGGCTTCGGCGCCGAAGACGGCGGCCGAGAACCCCAGGTCGCCGAGCAGCGTGTAGCCGAGGAACGGCAGGCCGGCGGCATAGCAGGCGATCAGTCCGGCGAGTGTCGGCGGGTACATCGGCGGCGAGATGCCGTGGGAGGAGTACCACACGCCGAAGTTGGTGATGAGGAAGAATTGCAAGCTGCCCAGCACCGTCACCAACCCGACCCGCCCCGGCGACCGGGTGCCAGCCAGGAGCCGGCCGAGCAACACGTAGACCAGGAAACTGCCGTAGACCCACGGGTCGAACGGCGGGTAGGCCAGCCACTGCTGTAGGATCAGGTCGGACACCGCCATGACGGCCATTGACGGCACCCAGGCCAGCCACAGCGGCAACCGGGCGCCGGCGTACAGGCCCAGGGCGCCGACGGCGTAGATGTTGGGCACGCGGAGCAGGCGGAGAGCGATGGCGGCCGCCCCGGTCAAGCCGGTCAGCGACCACGCCACGGGCCGGTCCGTCGAAGTCGGGTGCTGCATGTCGCCCTCGCGGGTGAGGATGGGGGTCGGGGGATATGGTATAGCACCCGGCCGGGAGGGAGCAAGGCGGACCGTCAGCCGCGGCGGGCCGGCGGCGACCGGCGGGCCAGCCAGCCGACGCCGCACCCGGCCGCCAGCACCACCGCCAGCACGACGATCAGCAGGTTGGCGATGCGCAGCGACTCCGGGTCCCGCTCCAACAGGCCGCCCGTGTCCGGCCGGTAGACTCCCGTCATCAGGACGGCCAGCCACGCCAGGAACGCCAGCGACAGGGCGAACCCGGCCGTCATCCCCCGCCGGCGGGTCAGGACGTTCAGTCCGCACAGGACCATCGGCAGGTAGAACAGGGTGACGTTGAGCAGGACGTACTCGACCGCCTTGAGCGGGTCGGTCGTCGGGATGGTGCCGCCGAGGATGAGGGTCACGCCGCTGAGGCACCAGATCAGGAACACGGCCCCGAAGCCGGTCAGGAGTGCTCCGGCGTCCCGGACCCGCTCCGGCCGGCGGGCCCACGCCGCCAACCGCTCGGCCGGGCCGGCCGGGCGGGCGCGGACCGGCTCGCGGGCCAGAAACCGCCGCAGGTCGGCGGCCAGGTCCGCGGCGCTGGCGTACCGCCCGGCCGGATCCTTGTGCAGACATTTCAGACAGACGGCCTCAAGCGGAGCCGGCACGTCCGGGCGGACGGAGCGGGGCGGGTCCGGGTCATCCTCGACCACCCGTCGGAGCGCGGAGAGGGGGTTGGCCCCGTGGAACGGCGGCCGGCCGGTCAGGCACTCGTACAGCACCGCCCCCAGGGCGTACACGTCCGCCGCCGGCCCCACCGCCTGGCCCTGGCCGGCCGCCTGCTCGGGGGCCATGTAGGAGGGCGTGCCCAGGATGGCGCCGGTGCGGGTGTGCGGGCCGTCCGCGGGCCGGGTGGCGGCCTGGTCGATCCGCCGGGCCAG
>DASXAN010000557.1:0-3946 GCA_036406755.1 Gemmataceae bacterium | reverse complement strand
GGGAGTGAGGAGACCTTCTTTTCTCCTCACTCCCCACTCCTCACTCCCCACTCCTCACTTCTCACTTTCTTCAGGGGGAGACATGGATCGCGGTCTGCGGGTGGCGGTCGCCGACGACGAGCGGGACATGCGGGACTTCTTCCAGGAGTTCCTGCCGCCGCTGGGGCACACCGTCGTCGGGGCGGCGGCCACTGGCGGGGAGCTGGTCGCGCTGTGCCGGGAGGCGAAGCCGGACCTGGTCATCACCGACATCAAGATGCCGGACATGGACGGGATCGACGCCGCCCGGGCCGTCTGCCGGGAGCGGCCGGTGCCGGTCATCCTGGTGTCGGCGTTCCACGACCGGGCGCTGTTGGAGCGGGCGGAGGAGGACTCGGTGCTGGCGTACCTGGTCAAGCCGATCAAGGCGGCCGACCTGGTGCCGGCGATCGGCATCGCCCTGCGGCGGTTCGAGCAGTTCGAGGCGCTGCGGCGGGAGGCGGCCGACCTGCGGCAGGCGCTGGAGGACCGCAAGGTGATCGAGCGGGCCAAGGGGGTGCTGATGAAGCGGGCCGGGCTGGACGAGGCGGAGGCGTTCCGGCGGATGCAGAAGGTGGCCAGCGAGAAGAGCCGCAAGCTGGTAGACATCGCGGCCGCCATCCTGGTGGCCGAGGAGGCGGCCCAGCCGGCGGAAAAAGGGTGACGGCCGGCCGAGCGGCGGGTAGCATGGGCCACGCCCAATGCCCAGAGCCCGGCGGGTCGCCCACCCGCCAGTCAGGGAGGTCCGACTGATGACGAGGATGCTCGCACTCGCCGCCGCGGTCGCGGTGGCGGTTCCCGTGCCGGCCGCCCGCGGCCAGCTGATCGCCTACGACGGGTTCGCCTACCCGACCGGCGGCGTGAACGCCCAGAACGGCGGGACGGGGTTCACCGGCCCGTGGGCCGCGGCCGCCACCGTCCAGGTTCAGGCCGGCAGCCTGACCCCGCCCGCCCCGTCGGCCGGCCTGCCGACGACTGGCAACAGCGTGTCCGCGACGGCCGCCGACCCGTTCAGCCCCGGCACGGCGACCCGCACCCTCAGCCAGCCGGTGGACTCCACCCCCGGCGGGACGTTCTGGATGAGCGCGGTCATGAAGGGGTCGGGGGCGGACGCGTCCACGACGGAAGGGGAGCTGGTCCTGTCGGACGGGGCGGGCGGCGGCGTCAGCGTCACGACCGGGACGGACTCAAACAACCTCTGGTCGCTGTCCGACACGTCCACCGGGCTGTTCATCGCGTCCTCCACCGTGCCCAACACGACCCAGTCGCTGCTGGTCGTCCGCGGCACGTTCGCGGCCGCCGGGGACACGTTCGACCTGTACGTCAACCCACCGCTGACCGGCTCGCCGCCGCCGTCCGCGGCGGCGAGCATCACGACGACGCACGCGGCCGGGCCGCTCGGCTCGCTGCAGATGTCCCACTTCGCCTTCGACACGGTGTCGTCCACCCTGTTCGACGAGGTCCGCATCGGCCGCACGTTCGCGGACGTGACGGCCGTGCCGGAGCCGTCGGCGTTGCTGCTGGCCGGGGCGGCCGGCGTCGGGGGCTTGACGTACCGCCGCGCCCGCCGGAAGTCCGACCGATGACCAGGGTGCTGCCCCTCGCCGTGGTGCTGGCGCTGGCTCCCGCGGCCCGCGGCCAACTGATCGCCTACGATGGGTTCGACTACCCGATCGGCGGCCTGAGGGGTCAGGGCGGCGGGATGGGGTTTGCCCGCCCGTGGGACGGGTATGACACTGTCCAGGTTCAGGCCGCTAGCCTGACCCCGCCGGCACCGTCGGCCAGCCTGGCGACCACCGGCAACAGCGTGTCCGCTTTCGAGGGCGTCACCTTCGGCGCCGCCGCTCGCACGCTGAGCCAGCCGGTGGACGCGACCCCCGGTACGACGTTCTGGCTAAGCGCGGTGGTGAGGGGACCGGCACCGAACCCGAACTCGGCGGAGGGTCTGCTGATCCTGCAAACAAGCCTTGGACCGAACACCGGTATCTCCGTCACGACCGGGACCTCGCCGAGCAGCTTCTGGACGTTACAAGACCCGGCTAGCGGGGCGATGGGCGTCGCGTCCTCGGCGGCACCAAGCTCGATCCAGTGCCTGCTCGTGGTCCGGGGCACCTTCGCGGCCGTCGGTGACACGTACGACCTGTACGTCAATCCGCCGCTGACCGGCACCCCGCCGCCGTCCCCGGCGGCGAGCATCACTGCGTCCCACGCGACCGCCCCGCTCGACCAGTTGGCGCTGGCCCACCTCGCCCTTCCCAGCGACACGGTGTCGTCTACCCTGTTCGACGAGGTTCGCATCGGCCACACGTTCGCGGACGTGACGCCAGTCCCGGAGCCGTCGGCCCGGTCGCTGGCGGGCGTGGCCGGTGCCGCCGTGGCGCTCGCCCGGCGCCGGCGGCGGTGATCCCTTCCGCCGCCGGTTCCTCCCGCCCGCCCGGCCTGCTACACTCGACCACAGGCCCATGGGACGGAGGACGGCGGATGCGCGGCGTTTGGCTCGGCGTGATCGTGTTCGGCGTGGCGGGTGCGTCGCCGGCCGCGGAGCCGTCGGCGGCGGAGTTCTTCGAGCGGCAGGTGCGGCCGATCCTGGCCGAGCGGTGCCAGGGCTGCCACGGCCCGAACAAGGCCAAGGGCGGGCTGCGACTGACCGGCCGGGACGCGATCCTCCGCGGCGGCGAAACCGGCTCGGCCGCCGTCCCCGGCAAGCCGGACGAGAGCCTGCTCGTCAAGGCGGTCCGCCGCGGCGGCGACCTGAAGATGCCGCCGAAGGACCCGCTGTCGGACCGCGAGATCAACGCGCTGGCGCGGTGGGTGCGGGACGGGCTGGCGTGGCCGGAATTGAAATCTCTCCCCTCTCCCCTTGTGGGAGAGGGGCCGGGGGTGAGGGCGGGTTTCAACGAAGCGAAGACCCTCACCCCTAACCCCTCTCCCGCAAAGCCGGGAGAGGGGAACCAAGCGCGCGGCTTCTGGGCGTTCCAGCCGGTCCGCGACCCGCCCGTGCCCGCCGGTTCGCCCGGCAATGCCATCGATGCGTTCGTCCTCGCCAGGTTGCGGGCGGCGGGGTTACAGCCCGCCCCGCCGGCCGACCGCCGCACGCTCATCCGCCGGGTGACGTTCGACCTGACCGGCCTGCCGCCGACGCCGGCCGAGGTCGAGGCGTTCGTCACCGATCCGTCGCCGGACGCCTTCGCCCGGGTGGTCGATCGCCTGCTGGCGTCGCCGGCCTACGGGGAGAAGTGGGGCCGGCACTGGCTCGACCTCGTCCGCTACACCGACTCGTTCGACAGCCGCATCGTCGGCAACGAACTCGACTGCGCCGCCGCCTGGCGGTACCGCGACGGGGTCGTCGCCGCGTTCAACCGCGACCTGCCGTACGACCGGTTCGTGCAACAGCAGATCGCCGGCGACCTCCGGCCGGAGTCCCCCGACGGTCCACTCGCGCCGGACGGGATCATCGCCACCACCATGTTGGCAATCGGCAACTGGGGCGGCGGCGACGCCGACAAGGAGAAGCTCCTCACCGACATCGCCGACGACCAGGTGGACGTGGTCAGCAAGACGTTTCTCGGCCTGACGGTGGCCTGCGCCCGCTGCCACGACCACAAGTTCGACCCGATCACCCAGGCCGACTACTACGGCCTGGCCGGCATCTTCTTCTCGACCCACATTCTGCCGGACGTCGGGCCGAAGACGAACGGGCCCAACATGCTCCGCATCCCGCTGGAGACGGCCGCCGATCGCGACGAGCGGCGGCGGCGGACGAAGCGGGTCGCCGAGCTGGTCCGGCGGACCGAGCGGGTGCGGGCCGACGCCGCCCGGGCGGTCGCCGAGCGGGAGCGGCCGCGGGCGGCGGAGTATGCGCTGGCCGCGTGGGACTATGCGCACCGGTCGGCGGTTGAGCCCGACGCGCCAGCAAGGGCCCTTGTCG
>DASXAN010000556.1:0-4150 GCA_036406755.1 Gemmataceae bacterium | reverse complement strand
GGCGGGCGTGGACGAGCGGCGGCAGGGCCACACCGACCACCTCGGCATCCAGCCGCAGGCGCTGACCGACTCCGGCCCGCGGCTGTATTCGGTCGGCCTGCTGGTCCCGGTCGGGCGGATCACGTCCGCCCAGGTCCGGGCCGTCGCCGACCTGGCCGACCGGTACGGCACCGGCGACGTGCGGCTGACGGTCGGGCAGAACCTCGTCGTCCTGAACGTGACCGAAGACAAACTGGAGGCGCTCAAGAAGGAGCCGATCGTCACGGAGCTGCCGCACGACCCGTCGCCGGTGATGCGGGGGCTGGTGGCGTGCGTCGGCAGCGACTACTGCCACTTCGCCCTGATCGAGACGAAGGGTTGGGCGGTTGAGGTCGCCCGCGAGCTGGAGCGGCGGACGGCCGGGCGGAAGCTCAAGCCGCTGACCATCCACTGGTCGGGGTGCCCGGCCGGGTGCGGGCTGCACCAGGCGGCGACAATCGGGCTACAGGGGTGCCGGGCGCGATCGGACGGCCAGGTGGTGGACGCGGCCCACGTGAGCGTCAACGGCCGGTCGGGGCCGGGGGCGCAGGCCGGGCAGGACCTCATGTACGACGTGCCGTGCGAGCGGCTGGCGGACACGCTGGAAGGGCTGGTGCGGCACATGCCGCGGGAGTGACGGGGCCGCGCATGACGGGTGCGACCACCACGCTGCCGCTCCTGGGCGAGTCCGTCTGCCCGTACTGCGGCGTCGGCTGCCGGCTGCGGTTCGCCGGGTCGCCCGGTGGGCCGATGGCGGTCCGCGGCGTCGAGGCGGCCGCCGCCAACCGCGGCCGCATCTGCGCCAAGGGTGCGCAGCTCGGCCCGACTGTCGCCACGCCCGACCGCCTGACCCGCCCGCTCATCCGCCCGTCCCGTCGCGACGAATTCCGCCCCGTCGATTGGGACGCGGCCCTCGACTTCCTGGCCGAGCGGTTCACCGACCTACTGCTCGCCCACGGCCCGGACGCCGTCGCGTTCTACGGCTCCGGGCAGCTCGACACGGAGGCGGTATACGCGGCCGTCAAGCTATTCAAGGGCACGCTCGGCTGCAACCACACCGACTCGAACAGCCGGCTGTGCATGGCCGCGGCCGTGGCCGGGTATAAGACCAGCCTCGGCGCCGACGGCCCGCCCTGCTGCTACGACGACATCGACCACGCCGACTTGGTGCTGGTGATCGGCTCGAACATGGCCGAGGCCCACCCGGTCACGTTCGATCGGCTGCGAGACGCCAAGCGGGTCCGGCCCGGTCTGACGGTCGTGGTCATCGACCCGCGGCGGACGGCCACCGCCGACATTGCCAACCTGCACATCCCGGTCGCCCCCGGCGGCGACATCGCACTCCTCAATCTCGTCGGCCGGCTGCTGATCGACCGCGGCCTGACCGACGAGGCATTCATCGAGGCCCACACGAACGGGTTCGCCGAGTACCGCCCGTTCGTGCTCGTCCAGGACCCGGCCGAACTCGCCGCGGCGGCCGGCGTCACGATGGCGACGGCCCACCGCCTGACCGACCGGATCGCCGCCGCCCGCGCGTTCCTCAGCTTCTACTGCATGGGGCTGAACCAGAGCACGGTCGGCCTGTGGAAGAACAACAGCCTCATCAACCTGCACTTGCTCACCGGCCAGATCGGCAAGCCGGGGGCCGGGCCGTTCTCGCTCACTGGCCAGCCGAACGCGATGGGCGGCCGCGAGGCCGGCTTGTTGTCTCATGCCTTGCCCGGATACCGGACGGTCGAGGACCCGGCCGATCGGGCGGAGGTCGAGGCGTACTGGGGCCGTGTGCCGGGCACGATCGCCGCCAAGCCGGGGCTGGCGGCGGTGGAGATGTTCCGCGCCCTGGAGCAGGGCCGACTGCAGTCGCTTTGGATTGCCGCCACCAACCCGGCCGTGAGCCTGCCCGACTTGCACCAAGTCAAACGGGCACTCGGCAGGGCGAAGTTGGTCGTCGTGCAGGACGCCTACCACCCGACGGAGACGACGCAGTTCGCCCACGTCGTGCTGCCGGCGGCGCAATGGGGCGAGAAGGAGTGGACGAGCACCAACAGCGAGCGGATGGTGGCGTTCAGCCCGAAGCTGTTCGATCCGCCCGGCGACGCCCTGCCGGACTGGCAAATCCTGGCCCGGTTCGCCCGCCGGCTGCGGCTGCCGGGGTTCGACTGGCCGGACGCCGCGGCCGTCTGGGACGAGTTCGTCGGGCTGACCGGGGGCCGGCCGTGCGACATGGCGGGGGTGACGGCCGACCGGCTACGGCGGGAGACGAGCGTGCAGTGGCCGTGCCCGAGCTCGGACCACCCCGGCACAGAACGACTGTACCTGGACCGGAGGTTCTCGACGCCGGACGGGCGGGCACAGTTCCTGCCGCGGGACCACCGCGAGCCGCGGGAGCGGCCGGACCACGAGTTCCCGCTGGTGCTGACGACCGGCCGGCTGTACGCCCACTGGCACACGCTCACCCGCACCGGTAAGGCGGAGAAACTCGTCCGGCGGGAGCCCGGGCCGTTCATCGAGGTTCACCCGCACGACGCGGCCGCGGCCGGGCTGGCGGACGGTGAGCCGGCCCAGGTGTCTAGCCGGCGAGGGACCGTCCGCCTACCGGTGCGGCTGAGCGTCCGGGTGCCGCCGGGGCTGGTGTTCGTCCCGTTCCACTGGGGCGACCTGTTCGGCCCCGGCAACGCCGCCAACTACCTGACGATCGCCGCGACCGGACGGGTGGCCAAGCAGCCGGAGTTGAAGTTCTGCGCCGTGGCACTGGAGAAAGTTGCTACGGCAAGCCCACCCCGGGCCCGGGGTGGGCTTTTGTTGTCGCTGGCCCCCGAGGCACCGTCATGAGGCTCGCCGACTTCCGCCGCGCCGGCCATTGGCCGAGCCTGGTGTGCGCATTCTTGTACTTCGACGTCAGCTTCATGGTCTGGGTGCTGCTCGGCCCGCTCGCCCCGGGCATCGCGGCGGAGTTGTGGCCGCAGCCGAACGGCGTCAGCCTCGACGAACACCTGCGTCAAACGGCCGCGTGGAAAGGAGTGTTGGTGTCGGTGCCATTACTCGGCGGCGCCATCCTGCGGCCGGTCCTCGGCGTCATGACCGACCGGATCGGCGCCCGCCGGACCGGGTTGACCGGCATGGCGCTGACGGCCGTGCCGCTGCTCCTCGGCTGGCTGTGGGCGGACACGTTGGCGAAGTTGGTGCTAGTCGGGTTGCTGCTCGGTGTGGCCGGGGCAAGTTTCGCGGCGGCGCTGCCGCTGGCCAGCCGGTGGTACCCGCCGCGGCACCAGGGGCTGGCCCTGGGCATCGCCGGGGCGGGCAACAGCGGCACGGCCCTGGCGACGCTATTCGGCCCGCTCCTGGCGACGTCCCTCGGCTGGCGGGCGGTGTTCGGGCTGGCCCTGGCGCCGCTGGCGGTGACGTTCGTGGTGTTCCTACTGCTGGCGAGGGACGCCCCGGAGCAGCCGCGGCCGCAGCCGCCGGCGGCCTTCGGTAAGGTGCTCGGCCGGCCGGACGCGTGGTGGTTTTGCTTCTTCTACGGGATCACGTTCGGCGGCTTCGTCGGGCTGGCGAGCTTCTTGACGACGTTCTTCCAGGACCAGTACTTCGCCGCCGATACGGCGGCCGGGGCGCGGGTCAGTTACCTGGTGACGGCGTGCGTGATTGCCGGGTCGTTCCTGCGGCCGGTGGGCGGATACCTGGCGGACCGGTTCGGCGGGGGGCGGGTGCTGGTGCGGCTCTACGCCGGCGTCGCCGCGGTGATGCTCGGCGTGGCCGCGCTGCCGCCGGCGGTGGCGGCGGCGGTGCTGTTGGCGGCGGGCATGGGCATGCTGGGGATGGGCAACGGGGCGGTGTTCCAGCTGGTGCCGCGGCGATTCCCGCGCGAGATCGGCGTGGTGACCGGGTTGGTCGGGGCGGCCGGCGGCGTCGGCGGGTTCTTCCTGCCGAACGTGCTCGGGCTGTTGAAAGGCTGGACCGGCAGCTACGGCGTGGGATTCATGGTGCTGGCGGCCGGCAGCCTGTGCGGGGCGGCGGGGCTGTGGGCGTTGGGGTGGGTGCGGGAGCCGGTGGCGACTCCGGCGGTGGAGGCGGTGGGCGTCAGTTGAACAGCATGACCCGTGACGCCGCGACGCGAGTCCGCGCGCGGAGC
>DASXAN010000555.1:0-5553 GCA_036406755.1 Gemmataceae bacterium | reverse complement strand
GCCAGCAAGCGCTGCACGCCCACGTCCCGTGTGTCTCGCGCAAAGACGCGGAGACGCTAAGAGTCGCCCTGGGGCAACCGGAGGTGGAGGAGTACTTGCGGGCGTTCGGCACGGCCGGGACGCGGAACTTCGCCCAGCCGGGGCGGGTGGCGCGGCTGCTGACTGGAAGCGGTCAGATGTTCTCGCAGACGACGACCTGATTGCGGTCCCGCGCCTGCTCGTACATCGCCCGCAGCGCCGCGAAGCACTCCCGCGCGAACGCCAGCTCGTCGGCCCGCTCGTCGTCATCAGTGAGGTCGGGCACGCCGGCCAGGTCCGCCGCCGTCCAGCGGGCCGGATCGACGCCGGCGAACGACTCCGCCAGCCGGGCCACGTCGGCCTCGTCGTTCAGCCCGGCGTGCCCCGGGCGGTACGGGACGCCGTCGAAGTCTACGTCACGGCTGCCGACGTGGGCCTGCCGGATCGGTTCGGGGTCGGCCGCCAGCAGGGTGGCGAGCGTGTCCGGGGCGGTCTGGACCGTCGGCACGTCGGCCGCGGCGTAGAGCAGCACCTCGCCGGCCAGGTGCCGCCACAGCCGGCGGTCGAACGGCCGGTCGGCGGTCAGCCCCGCCAGCAGTGGCCGCTCGTCGGCGGTCAGGCGGAAGCGGTCGGCGAACGCGGCCAGGGCGGGGCCGAGGTCGGCCGCCAGGGCGGCGACCGGCGCGAACGTCCGCCGCCGCCAGCTGGCGGCCAGGGCCGGGGCGATGCGGCCGCGGAAGGCGGCGGCGTCGTGCAGGAGGAAGTAGAGCATCGGGCCGTCCCACGGGCGAACCGGTACAACCCCAACTCTCATCCCGATCTCATCATTTTGACCGCCGTCATCCGTTGCGGGGTCCGGTCCGGACGGATATCCTAGTTGGAACCGTGCGAAGCTGCGGCATCCCGGAAAACCCTGCCACCCGCCCGAACGCGGGGGCCTCCCGCCGCCCACGAATCGGTCCCACCCCGCACCGGAGTATCGTGCCATGTCGCGTCCGTCGAGCCGCCGGCCCGCGTTCACGCTGATCGAGCTGTTGGTCGTCATCGCCATCATCGCCATCCTCATCGGCCTGCTCCTGCCGGCCGTGCAGAAGGTCCGGGAGGCGGCGGCCCGCACGAAATGCCAGAACAATCTCAAGCAGATCGGCCTGGCCCTGCACAACTTCGAGAACGCGACCGGCACGCTGCCCCCGAACGGGGCGTACGTCCCGGCCAACTCGACCGTGACGTTCAGCGGCGACTCATACTCCGCCCTCGCCCGCATCCTGCCGTACGTCGAGCAGGCCAGCCTGTACCAGCTGGTGGACCTGAACGCGTCCGCCACCACCCAGCCGACCGTCACCGGCCAGCGGATCCCGATCTACGTCTGCCCGAGCGAGCTCAACGACATGGGCCGGGCCGGCAACCCGCCCCGCTACCCGGCCACCTACGGGGCCAACGAGGGTGATTGGATGGTCTGGGACCCGGTCAACGCCCGGGGCGGCAACGGCGCCTTCCCGATCGTCGCCCTGCCCAACCAGAAGGGCAACCGCCTGACCGACTTCCCGGACGGGACCAGCAACACGGTCGGGTTCGCCGAGGTGAAGGCGTTCGGGTCGTACTTCCGCGGCACCGGCACCGCCCCGGCCACCCCGCCGACCACGGCCGCCGGCGTCCTCGCCCTGGGCGGGTCGCTCAAGACGAACGTCGCCCACACCGGCTGGACCGAGGGCCAGACGTTCCAGACCGGGCTGACGTTCGTCCTCCCGCCGAACACCAACGTGCCCTACCCGAACGCCGCCGACGGCGTCACCTACGACGTGGACTGGGTGTCCGGCCTGGACGGGTCGTCCAAGACGAACGCCTCCTACGCCATCATGACCGCCCGCAGCTACCACGCCGGCGGGGTCAACGTCTTCCTGATGGACGGGTCGGTGCGGTTCATCACCAACTCGATCGACCCGACGACGTGGCACAACCTGGGGACGCGCGACGGCGGCGAGGTCGTGGGCAACTACTGACCCGCAGGGCGAAATTGACCGGGTGGGGCGGCGACGGGGCACTAAACTGTCACCGTGTCACCCGGTCACCTTGTCACCGTGTCATCCTCCGCCGGCCCCCTCGCCGTCATCTCGGCGCCGCTGCTCTGGCCGGTCGCCGCGCTCCTGCAACTGCTGTTCCCGGCCCTGCTGCGGGACCGGGTCCGGGCGTACCGCTGGGCGTGCGTCGCGCTCGTCACCCAATCGGCCCTGCTGACCCTCCACTGGCTGCTCGGCCGGTTCTGGCCGGACGCGGTCGCGGCGTGGATGCCGCCGGGCCGGCTGACGTGGTCACTGGTCGCCGTGACGGCCGGGTGTGCGGCCGCGGCGTGGTGGCAGTCCGCGCCGCCGGCGGGGCGGCCGCACCGGCTGGAGTGGCTGGCGTTCGCGGCGCTGGCGGTGATCTTCGGCGGCCGGGCGCTGGTAGCCCGAGGGGCGTTCGACTTCGGCGCCGCGCTCGCCGTCGCCGCCGGGGCGGGCCTGCTGAGCCTGCTCAGCCATTTGCAGTTTGGTGAGTCGCTAAGCCGCAAGCGGCTCACGACGCAGCGCGTGTTCCTCACCGCCTTGGTCCTCGCGGGCAGCGCGGCCGCGTATCACCAGCAGCCGCCGACGCCACCCGCCGTACCCCGCGACTGGACCGGCGACTGGCCGACCTTCCGCGGCGACGTCCAGCGGACCGGGTCGCTCGACCCCGCCGATGCCGGGCCGGCCCGGCCGCACGTCCTCTGGCGGGCCCGCGTCCCGGGCGGCGGCCGCCTCTATGCCTCGCCGGCCGCCGCCGGCGGCGAGGTGGTCGTCGTCGCCACCCAGACGAACGCCGCCGGCGGGCTGTTCAACCGCGTGGCCCGGCTGGACGCGGCGTCCGGGAGGCTCGTCCACACCCTCGACCTGCCGCGGGCCGGCGTGTCGTCGCCGGCCGTCCGCGGGCCGCTCGTCGTCCTCGGCGAGGGTTACCACCAGGACGGGGACTGCCGGCTCCGCGTCCTCGACCGCCGGTCCGGCACGGAGGTCGGCTCGTTCCCCACCCGCAGCCACGTCGAGTCGTCGCCGGCGCTGGACGGGTTGCGGGTGTACTTCGGGGCGGGCGACGACGGCCTGTTCGCCGTCGAGCTGGCCGACGACGGGTCGGTGCGGCAGTTGTGGCACGTCGGGGGGTATCACGTCGATTCGCCGCCGCTGGTCGCCGGCGGGACGGTGTTCGCCGGCTCGATCGCCGGGGATAACGGCGAACGGCCGGCCTTGCTCGCCGTCGACGCCATGACCGGGGCCGTGCGGTGGGCCGTGCCGGTGCCGCTGTCGGCGATCGCGGCCCCGGCCGGCGATGACCGCCGGGTGGTGTTCGCCCTGAGCAACGGCAAGCTCAACCGCGATGCCGACCGGCCTGCCGGGGCGGTCTGGTGTGTGGACGCCGTGACCGGCGGCCGGCTCTGGCAACTGACGACGGACGCCGGCCTGTACGCCACGCCGGTCTGCGCCGGCGGGAACGTCTTTGTCGCCGGCGGGGACGGGCTGTGTCGGTGCCTGCGACTGAGCGACGGGAAGGAACTCTGGCAGACGCCGCTGGGCGAGCGCGTCGTCGCGTCGCCGGTCGTCAGCGGCGGGGCGGTGTTCGTCGTGACGCAGTCGGGGCTGGTGGTGAAGCTCGACGCGGCGACCGGCCGGGAGGTGTGGCGGTTCGACGACCTGGAGGAACTCGCCCCGGCCGGCGACGTGCACGCCAGCCCGGTCCTGGCCGGCGGCCGGCTCTACGTGGCCGCGGGCGGCTACCTGGTCTGCGTCGGCGACCGCGGGGAGTGACCGGCGGTGGGGCACGTCCACGACCTGAGTGCGGTCGGCGAGGCGGATCGGCCGCGGCTCGGCGGCAAGGCGGTGAACCTCGGCCGCCTGATCCGCGCCGGCCTGCCGGTGCCGCCGGGATTCTGCGTCGCGGACGACGTGTCGGCGGACGACTCCGCAATCGCGGCCGCCTATCGCGCCCTCGGCGGCGGGCCGGTGGCCGTCCGCTCGTCGGCCGCCGGCGAGGACGAGGCCGGGGCCGCCTTCGCCGGCGTGTACCATTCCAAACTCGGCGTTCAAGGTGAGGCCGAGCTGGCCGCCGCGATCGAGGCCGTCCGCCGGTCGGCCCGCGCCGCCCACGTCCGCACCTACCAGCCCGGCCCGGTGCCGCGGATGGCGGTGGTCGTGCAGCGGCTGGTCGAGGCGGAGTCCGCCGGCGTGGTGTTCACCCGCGACCCCGGCGACGAGTCCGGCCGCACGCTGGCTGTCGCCGCCGCGTGGGGGCTGGGCGCCGGCGTCGTCGGCGGGCAGGCGGCGGACCGCTTCCGCATCGACCGGGAGACGGGACAGGTCGTCGGTCAAACCATCGCCCCCAAGGGGACGCGGCCGACGGCGGCCGGCATCGAGGCCGTGCCCGCCGACCGGGTCAACGCCCCGTGCCTGACCGCCGACCAGCTCCGCGACCTGACGGCCCTCGCACTCGCCGTCGAGACGCTGTTCGGCGAACCGTGCGACGTCGAATGGGCGCTCGCCGGTGGCCGGCTCTGGTTGCTGCAAGCCCGCCCGATCACCGCGGCCGGCGACCCCGACCTGGACGGGCTCCGCCGGCGGGAGATCGGGAGCCTCCGCGCCCGGGTCGGGCCGCACGGCGCCGTCTGGGCACGCTACCACCTGGCCGAGAGTGCCCCCCGGCCGACGCCGATGACCTGGGGCGTATTGCAATCGCTCTTGTCGGTCCGCGGCGGGTACGGACGAATGCTGCGGTCGCTCGGCTTCGACCCGGACCCGGGGGTGGACGAGGCCGGGTTCGCCCGGCTGATCGCCGGCCAGCCGTACGTCGACCTCGCCCAGGAGGCCCGGCTCGACTTCCGCGACATGCCGTACGCCGTCAACGTCGAACGGCTCAAGCGACAGCCGGCGCTGGCGCTGCTGCCGCAGCGGGAGCTGCTATTCAGTCGTATCCCGCCGCGGTTCTGGCTGCGGCTGCCGGCCGTGCTGTGGCGGGCGTGGCGGGCGTCGCGGCGACTGCGGCGGCTGCGGGACGGGTACGCCGACGACCTGACGCGGCGGGTGTTCCCGGCGTTCGCGGACGACGTCCGCCGTGCCCGCGAGACTGACCTGGCGGCGCTGCCGACCGACGCGCTGCTGGCCCGGTTCGACGACTGGCGGCGGCGGACGCTGGAGGAGTTCGCCGCGGCCGCCCTGCAACCGGCCGTGTTCGCGGCGCTGGCGCTGCAAGAATTGACGGCCGGGGCCGACGCGGCGGAGCAGGCCCGCCGCCTGGGGCAGTTGCAGGACGCGCTGGCGCACTCCCCGCGACCGGCGGACGGCGACCAGCCGGCGGCCCTCCGCGCCCTGCTCCGCCGCACCCTGGACCTGCCGACGTTCCTGGCCGACTTCGGCCACCGCGGGCCGGAGGAGTTGGAGTTGGCCCAGCCCCGCTGGTCGGAGGCGCCGCCGGATTTGAGCGTCATGCCGCCGTCCGACCGAGGCAGTGCGATCGGGCGAGCCGCCGGGCCAT
>DASXAN010000554.1:0-1777 GCA_036406755.1 Gemmataceae bacterium | reverse complement strand
AAGTACTCCGGCCGGCGGCCGACGTACTCGGCCAGGGGCAGCAGATCGTCGAGCGTGAGCGGCTTCATGAAGCGCTCCCAGCCCCACCCGCAGCGGCGGTTGGGTTTCAGCTCTGATTCTTCCGCGTCGGCAGGATCAGGTAGTGGTAGACGATGCCGGCCAGCAGGGCCCCGATCGTCGGGCCGACCCAGTAGACGGCGTGGTCGGCCAGCGGCCGGCGGACCTCCAGCTCCGGCACCGTCGGCTCCCAGATCACCGTCCCGAGCCACCGGGCCGGGTTGGTCGCCGCCCCGGTCAGCCGGCCGGCCGCCAGCACCTCAGCCGTCAGCAGCAGCCCGACCGCGACGTTCGCCCACCGCCGGGCGAACCCGCCGAGCAGATCGTTGGACCGCGGGTCGAAGTAGACGGCCAGGATCGTGAACACCAGCGCGAACGTCAGCACGGCTTCGATGCCCATGCCCTGGACGAGCACGCCCGGGCCGATGCGCGTGACGCCGAAGGCGTCGAGGTTCAGGTGCGGGGTGCCGAGACGGGCGGCCACGACGGCGTCTTGTCGCAGGTTCAAGAGGCCGCGGACGGCCAGCCCGCCGACGGCGGCCCCGGCGAATTGGACCGCGGCCAGCACGACGGCCCGTCCGGTCTCGACGCGGTGAAATACCCACAGGGCCAGGACGACGGCCGGGCTGAGGAACCCGCCGGACAACGGCACCGTGGCGGCGAGCAGCCCGGCGTAGGACAGGCCGACGACCAGGGCGATGCCGATGACACCGAGCCGCGGGGCGTCCACGAGCGGGGCAACGGCGTCGGCCAGCACGGCGGCGGCGCAGATGAACACCCAGGCGAACGTGCCGGCGAATTCGGCGAGATAGGCGCGCTGGGTCACGGCCGGACCCTCAGTCGGGGGCAACCGGCGGGTATTTACCCGAAGTGGGAAGCGGGGTCAACGGGGAAAAAGGCGAGCGGGGTTGCGTGAGCGCCCCGAGGACAAACAAATGTCACCGGCGTTTGGGAGGACTCGGGGCGCTCACGCAACCCCGCTCGCCCGTTACTACTTCTTCGGCTTCGCCTTGGCCGCCTGCTCCTCGACGTACGCTTCGGCAATGCCCTGGGCCTGCGTCACCAGCCGGTCCCAGTTCTGCCCCACATACTCGGGCGGCCCGCCCTTGTCGGCGACCGCTTGGGCGACCTCCGGCGTCTTGATCATGTCGATGGCGTCCCACGGGCACCACCGCTCGCACAGCGAGCAGCCGATGCACCGATCGAGGTCGATGTCGCAGAACGACTGCAAGGCGGGGTGGTCCTCGCCCGGGACCTTGTAGATGCAATCGACCGGGCAGACCTCGATGCACGCCTCGCAGCCGGTACAGCTGTCGGCTCGGATGACGGCCAGCTTCGGAAAGAGCTTCCGCTTCTTGGCGGCGGGCTTAGCGGCGGCGGGGGCGGCCATATCGGAGATTCCCTCGGCGGGATTGTCGTTCGACCGGGTGACCGGCGTCTATCAAATTATAAGGGACATCGGCCGGAACGCCAGCCCGGCTCAAGCGGCGTCTTCCCGGAAGACGGGTTTGGTGGCGTCGATCCGCAGCCACAACACGACGGCCAGGGCGTACATGGCCGCGAACGTCAGGAAGTTCCAGGTGTAGCCGGGCAGCAGGGCCGCCTTTCTCGCCTCACTGCTGAGGCTGGCGAAATCGACCCCGGGCGGGCCGTACAGTCCCCGCGACCGCAGCAGCAACTCGCCGACCAGCCAGCCGGCCGCCGCCCCGCCGAGGTTGCC